>JAHEAA010000035.1 GCA_019721035.1 Candidatus Sysuiplasma acidicola | reverse complement strand
GGGTAGCCTCCTTCCAGCATTTGATCCAGACCGGGGATACCAGTGGTTTCCCTTTCCACTCCCTCGTCTTCCGTGAATGTTCTGTCTGAAGGGCGTTTCAAAGCGTTATTCCTCCGTGGTATCGTCGAACGATTCTGTTACGGCGGTAAAAAAATCTTCGCCAACCCTCCTTGATTTAGGCGGCGAAAGTTTAGTTTTGAGGTCTCCATTTGTGTGGTTGGTTTGCGAGCCGTTAGCAATAGCGTCTTCAAGAGGAATGAGTTCGAGTTCAGGATATCCATTCCTGAATGAAAACTGAATACAGTAGAATCCGGTTCGCGGCTTAATGCCGTAGATAACCAGTGTTCCAAGTCTCTGTGTCAGCACAAGGTGTATCTGCGAAATGTTGGCCACTTTTGGAGTGAGTTCCAGGTTGGGCCGGGCAATAATGGCCTGTATGTCATTGTTGACTGCCGCTCTGGCAGCTACTGTGGCCAGAAAAGTCATTACGCCTTCATTGTAGAAATTCTGCACAGTATCGAGTGCCATCAGCATCCAGATTATCTTCTGTTCTTCTTTGAAAGACTCGTACGTATTCAGCCATTTACGGAAATCTTCATCCTTGCGCAGTGAAAAGTTGATGGCAACAGGATCTTTGACCTTGTCTGTGGTGAAAAGTTTGAGATTCGAATCATACACCTCTCTCGGAACGAACTGTGTTATGAAGGGCCTTGCGCGTTCCGGATCATAGTCGCTGTAGAGGAAAGCCATCACTGCGTTGTTGGTGGAAAGAAAATTAAGCAACATGCATATGGGCACGTATAGCTGGCCCTCGAACGGGACGTCTCCCCTGAACTCCACAAGAACAGTTGATCCCCTGGGTATGCCGCCGCCTAGAATGTAGTCCAGATCTCTGCTTCCGGTTGACATATATGTTTCGGTATTCTCAACGGGCTTGAACGTGTTAGTGGTTGGCGGCAATCTGAATTTGAACGGCTCCAGATACTGGAAGCGGCCATTAAACAGGGTGAAGAGATAGCTTTCCTGCATTATTGGCTGTCCTCTCAGCTTTCTGATTTCCAGTCTTCTCTCACGCCTGTCTTCAATTAATGTTCTGTCCAGTACGATTATTATGTCCGCCAGCTGGTCCAGGGTCGTATCAGCGTCGGGCCTTTCGCTGACCAGCAAGAGTCTCGAGCCAGTCTCTTCAACCACTGCCATGAGAGATTGTTCCACCTTCATTCTCGCTTCCTGTGGTATGTAATCCGCCATGCCTTCCCACGAATCCAGCACGACAAATGGATTACGCATTTTTGACAGGAGGGTGTGCAGTCCCGTGACTACTTTGTGGGGAATGACAAACTGAGTTGGATCGAATTCGAGTGTAGAAAAGAATTTGACGTTCGGCCTCTCGCTCAGAGGCTTGGTCAGTGAGTGCTGATAAATCAGTTTATCAGGATAAGTTCTCGTCGAAATGTATACAATGTCACCCTTTGACTGAAGGCGTGTCATAAGCTCGAGTGACATTGTTGTCTTTCCTGTGCCGGTTTGTCCTTTCACAAGCAAAACAAGACCTGTTCTATCAAGAACGGTTTCGAGTTCCGGTGGAAAAGACATACTATTTGCGTCGTATTCGTTCTGAGGAGAAGCTATAGCCACTGTTTCAATTCCTTATTGCTGAGTTAATTTTACGATATAAATCGATTATGTGCACTTTACAAATGCATTGTATTCGCTATGAACACATATGATGTCACTATTGTGGTATTTACAAACACTCCATTGGCCTGTCACGTCGTATTGCCTGTCTTGCTGGCAATTTCTACGGCACCTTTATAAACGCGGGGGATGACCGGCCGAACACAAATGGCTTTCTCCCATGACGGCAGTTTTTTGGTCCCCTGTCTGGAGATAAAGTTTAGCTCAATTCATTTCCCTAATCTCGTCGATCGCATTACTGTTTTTGAAAGCGAGCGACAAATATATCGCAACGCCAGAATATGCCCAGGCCAGCAGGACAGGGCATGCCCGAAATCACGCATATGGATAGAACGCAAGACCAGGGGGTGGCTTCTGGAGTCTCACCTGTGTCCCGCAGTCTGTCTCCCGCCGAAGCACGAACAGCCACGGATTCTTCCATAGGAAGCTATTGTATTCAAACGGTGGAGGATTTCACGGAATCACATATCCAGAACGGCCGCGCTAAACC
>JAHEAA010000034.1 GCA_019721035.1 Candidatus Sysuiplasma acidicola | reverse complement strand
GAGAAGGGAGGACAGAATCAGGACCGCCGCCATGTGCAAGGGCACATGGCACAATCTTTTCAACATGACTGCAAGATAGTGGACTTATGTCCCACTATCAGCAGTGTCTATACTGATATTTTGTCTTGTTCCTGATCCTAATAGTTTCCTCACAGTTTGGTCCCCAATTGGAAAGTTTGCTGGGTTCAGTATATGGTGGTCCGCAGCGGTTCTGAAGCTATGTATGGTTATGAGCTCTCTTCCTAGGTTATTTTGGGCAAGAACACTGCTAAACTTGCTGAAACTAAATCCGTCTTCTTCTTGAGGACCTCTTTCACCTCTGGCATAAGCTTTCGCTGCCCAGTAATTAAAAAGACAAAAATAGATTGCACTAATTGTGCGCCTTAACTCGACTTCTGAGCTAAAAGTAGTTACTCTCTTTGTTATCGAAGCAAGGTATGAATTGGGATCCAGCTCTGCTATTCTGTTAGTCCCTGAAGGCACGTAACAGTCACCATCCCCTTGGTGAGGTTTTGTCTGGACATCAAATAGTTCTCAATTTCCTTCCATTTATTCCAATCACCATCCCTGAATACTATGTTGAAAAACGCAAACTCATGGGTCTCTGGATCAAGTTCGTAAGTGATAAATGGGCCCTCAAGATTTACAAATTCCAGTTTCAAATCTGACAGTAATTGACCAAGCTCGACAATTGCTGGGTCGTCAAGCTCTGTTTCGATATACTTGATGGTATCTTCTCCTGTAAAGCTGTGTAACCCCTTAATCGTTTCTAACAATTCACCCCGCCTCAAGAATTCTCTTACTGCTTCTATGAAATCGATTATTGAGGCTCTATTTTCAAACCTAAACTCTTCATCGATCACCTGGCTCGCCTTTCCGAAGTCAGGCGCTCCTCGATTTGGAAATGCCTCAATTTGGACGCTTCCTAACGACTCCGCATGAAGCGTACTTATCTCATTTTGAAAGCTTAGCTGCATCTCAACGCGCCTCCATTTTTCTCAGAAGCGCCTCAATGTCATCCATCACTTGGTCAATCTTAAGGCTGTCTGTGGGAGAGATTCTGTATATGGCACTCACAAGGGTTCTCTTGAGATCCTGCGTAAACGGTTCAATAGTAATCTGCTTCCATGGCTTGCCGAGTACGTCGTCGCTTGAAACATCTCCTTCGAAGATTCTGATGCCAAATGCTAGTGGATCTTTCATCGTTTTCAGCAAAGGTAGATTGGACGATGGGATGTCACCTAATGCTCGATCAACTATTGTATTATAGTCAAACTCGTAAAAAAGAGGCGAATTCTTCATCCTCACTTCATTCACTAATCTTGTTAAAGTTGTGTAATACTTTTCTGCCTCAGCGACTTTTTGATCTTTTGGGATCAATTGGATGGTACCTCTTCTAGCTGACTTATAGGCCACGTTGCCGATGAATATGTCCCCTTGATCGATATTGCCAATTTTCAGAAAAGACGGTACTCCAATTGATATCGAGCCCTGTGCACTAGCCGCTATTGTTGGAATCTGAAAATCCATTTCAAATCCTTGAACTGAATGAAGTGCTCTAATCCCTTCAGTTGAAATCTCATCTCTGAGTATTACCATGAATCTGAGTTGTACTAGTCTTGGATTATCCTTACTCTTCAATCGATTATCTTCCTTACTCCTGATATCGGTTGACGCTCCCATGATTTTCATCTCTCTGGAACAGATTTGTGGTATTTGACCTAATGTAATCTCTTTTGATAAGCAGGTTTTGTAGTGTATATTACTATATAAATAGTCGACGCCCCCATTTGATGTGTTTTCCATCAGAACTGCCCACTCGGTTTGTAATAAACCTTTGCCGGTTTTGTCACTTATAAGGTTGTCTCCGTCATGATACAAAGTCTGCATGGCATACCCCATTCAATACCTGAAGCAGTGATATGTATTCAGGAAACCTCTGAAAATGTAACCTAACTGGCTCCGTCGTATCAAGTAAAGGCAAAGTGTTCTGTTTATCCCACACAATGCAGTTAAAATACAAACCTGATTATTTCTTGATCGATATTGGCATGAGCAATTTCTGCCGTATTGCAGTCATTTCTCTCTGTATGTCCGATAGAACCCGATTGACACGACAGTGAACGGAGATGGAAAACCCTGGCCAATGTGGATTTCTTTTTTCTTCTCACCGCTATGTTATGTACGCGTGACAATCAAACTGGGCAAATCTCTGCCGATGTGCTGATGTGTTGCCGTACCGTCTCCGAAACAGTTGATATACGTAACACATTGTTGCTGTGATACGTCGAGCTTCCTGAAATTTGGCGTTCTGGCATACACATTCAATCAGGATCTCCACCAAAAATCCTCTTGCCTGCCGTTTTA
>JAHEAA010000033.1:1327-2511 GCA_019721035.1 Candidatus Sysuiplasma acidicola | reverse complement strand
AAAGATGAATGTATGGTAAGTGGCAAGAGTCCCGCGAAAAGTTTGTCTGTCAATACAATAAAAGACAGTGTACCAGATCTGCTGTAATTTGCCGATCCTGTACTTTCACTCTGTTCACCTCAACTCTCTTCCAGGCTAAGATATTTTCTATAGGGTAAAGGTCAGGATTACTCCAGACCCTTCCACCTCTAACCGTACGGTCCGTTTTCCGGAATACGGCTATCCTGCATACTTCACCAGTGCGCTATGCGGTTCGACTGACATAGCGTATTCTCCCTGACAGACGCTTGAGACCTTTTGCATGCATCTTCCGCAATGTATTCTTCCTTGAGGATACGAGGCGTATCTTGTGCACCTTGCAGTAGAATTTTGCTGCCTTCCATGCAATGTATCTATCGAGACTGTTGTAGGCGCGGCTTGCATTCGAGTGATTGAAGTAGTTGCTCCAGCCTGTTATGAGCAGATTGAGTTCCCTGACTGCCTGTTCCTCGCTCTTCACGTGCGACTTGGTTAGAGGTATGATATCCCTGACCTTGTCTCTGAATTTCCTCACAGATTTGACTGACGGGTAGACGTATGTGACGTCTTTGTTCCTCCTGTCATTCCATGCCCGGACAAAGTGAAAGCCTAGGAAGTCAAAGCCCTGCTGTGCCGTTGTAATCCTTGTCTTTTCAGGTGACAGCCTCAGGCCGAGACTGTCTGTCAGTTCTGCAATGACCGCCATTGCCTTTGACGGTTCTTTGTCTGTGAGCACACACATATCATCCGCATAACGTATGAGGTGTGCGTCGTGTCTGTATTTGCTGTCCATCTTCCTGCCTTTCCATGCTGAATCGAGTTTATTGAGGTAGATGTTTGCAAGAAGCGGCGATATGACGCCGCCCTGCGGCGTGCCCATGTCGGGGTAGGTGGTTTCACCATTGTAGACTACACCTGCCCTCAGCCATTCCCTTATCAGTTTGATGATGTATGGGTCGCTTATGCGTTCCATGACAAACGAGATGAGTCTGTCATGGTCTATTGTGCCGAAGAAGTCCTCGATGTCTATGTCGATTATGTTTGTGAGTCCGTAGTTGAGATATTTGTATACTTCCTGAGATGCCTGCTGTGCCGATTTGTTGGGTCTGTATCCGTAGCTGAACTCCTGAAAGTCCGCCTCGAATATTGGTTCGATTAACAGTTTA
>JAHEAA010000033.1:0-1229 GCA_019721035.1 Candidatus Sysuiplasma acidicola | reverse complement strand
TGTATACTTCCTGAGATGCCTGCTGTGCCGATTTGTTGGGTCTGTATCCGTAGCTGAACTCCTGAAAGTCCGCCTCGAATATTGGTTCGATTAACAGTTTAACTGCCTGCTGGACGATGCGGTCCCTGACCGTCGGTATGCCAAGCGGCCTCTGTTTGCCGTTCGGTTTTGGAATGTATACCCTGCGCACACATTCCACGGTGTATGTTTCGTCAATGAGTTCCTGTTGCAGTGTCGACAGATACTGTTCGGCACCTGCGTTTCTGATGTCACCGATTGTTTCGCTGTCTATGCCTGCTACTCCATTGTTTGATGCAACTCTTCTCCATGCCTCTTCCAGTATTTCCATGCTGCAGAGCTTGTCGTGCAGCGAGTGGAATACCCTCTGTCTGTCTGCCTTCGCACACTGGTAAAGGCTGTCCAGGAACGGTTCGAGCCTTCTTATCCTCGTACCGCCGTGCATTGAAACGGCAGAATGGAGTTCTCCCCCATCCTGAACAGTCTTGTGTGCAGCAAGGACCCTTTCCTCTGATAAGGTTATGCTGTCCTTACCGTCATCGGTACTACGGCCCCCTCTGACTTCGCATGATGCATTGCCGCTCCTTTTGCTTGCGCTTATAGAACTGGCTACCTTTGCCCCCTTGCAGCGGGACAGGCCCTCAACAGGGCGCTTTATGCTGTCCTCACGGTTCGGGAAGGACATCATGCGACCTCCCGATTTACTATGTACGGCTTTCCACGCATGCCACCGACAAGACGCCGGGGAAGTTCCCCCATCAACCGGTTGTCTGATGGGGGAATAGCAGCCTTAATCCGACAGGAATGGATTCGGCCTTCCCAATCGTGGCTAACGGCGCTGATACTCGTTCGCTTTCGCTGCGGCCTGCGTATTTGCGACTGCATGGCTTCACACCCTGCATTGCTGCAGCGCATGCACACAGTCACTGATCGGATGTACCGGTAATTTCCGATACCAGACTCACACTGGTTAGTCATACATCATCCTCGGCGCGCACCTGTCAGCCACTCTTCGTTTATGTCCATCAATATGGACACCGTCAGTCGCAGTAGCGACTGCTCTCCTGTAAAGGCACCGACTTTCCGGGTTCTCCTCTTCAGCTCCAGGTTGATGCGCTCGAGCATGTTCGTGGTGCGCAGCCTTCTCCAGTACTGCCTTGGAAAGGCTGTGTAGTTGAACAGGGAATCATGGTAGCGGTCCAGCATATCTA
>JAHEAA010000032.1 GCA_019721035.1 Candidatus Sysuiplasma acidicola | reverse complement strand
GCAGCAATGGAAAAAGCTCAGGACATCGAACATGCTTGAGCGTATAAACCTGGAACTGAAGAGGAGAACACGCAAGATCGGAGCGCTTCCCAACGACAGGTCGCTGCTCCGTCTTGCAGTATCCATTCTGATGAATATAGATGAGGAATGGCAAACGGGAAGAAGGTACATTAACATGGAGGCTATGTCGTGAGTACAGGGAAGGTACAGGGTCTAGGAATCTACAGAAAGATCAGTACACTGTCAATCTATAGCCGCATTGAAAGGAAAACTGGAGCAGTCGTACCAGAGATTTCATGGAAATTTTCATTGAGAGGACGAAGTTGAGACGAACAGCGATCTTCCTTTTCCCTCCGGTTGTGAAACTGTGGGACGTCAAATTTTTACGCCATATCAGGAGCGCTCCTTCACGTATTGTCACTTGAAATCTCCGGGAAACATGGACGGGGACAAACTGTATCTCATCCCAATCAGGCTTCAACTGCATTCGGACCCGTCCGGGCCTCTGGATCCTGGGCCCGCCAGAATCACGCAAATGCCTAATGATTCAGCGCGTCCGATTCCATTAGCCGTCCATGTGCGCTGCTTCGTCAAAATTCCAGATCCGGTTGCCTCCTGTCTTCAATCTCATATGGTCCAGAAATCCTCCGTCTTTGAGCAGTCCGACCAGGTAAGCCGAATAGGCCGGTGCTCCCGTTGCACCGGGTGAATTGTAATTCAATACATGCAAAGACTGCTCGTTGCCTGTCACAACCGCTTCCGGAACGAAACCTTTCCTGTCAATCAGATTGCTCCTTATCCCGCCAAACCCCCTGTCCTGGAGCATATCCGGCCTGAGAGACGGAATGAATTTCTGCACACGCCCGCACATCGCGTCTCTGGACAATGAACTCCTCCATTCGGACCTTGCAAGTGAAATGAACTCTGCATTGACCGCCAGCTTTGCCTTGGGAAGCAACGGCCTTTCGAATGCCTTTGACAGCAGCTGTCTCAAGCCGGCAATCATACCACTGTACTGGTAAGGACCGGCAACCATCGCAGCATTGGGACCTATTTCCCTTCCGCCGTCGTGCCTTATGACAAAATGCGGATCCAGGAATGGAAATTCAGAGTGCGCCGGCAGGGAGTAAATGTTGTGCCTCACTGACGGCAGCATGTCCGGAAGGACCTTCCAGTAATCTCCCCTGAAGTGAATATCAGTGTACTGCATGCCAAGGCCCATCCTGTGCGCAATGTCAACGGCATTACCGCCCGCAGCGTTGATTACGAAATCGGAAGTTGCCTTCAGCGTAGTATCTCCGTTATTCAGCAACAGAACGTTTCTGCCGTTGCTGCTCTCAATGCCAGTCAGTTTGCTGTTCAGCAGGAGATGCAGACCATTCTGCCGGCATATCGACATCACCGCCCTCGTGAATGCCCCGTAGTCCACGGCAGCATCCGTCCTGCACAGGAGCGCTCCACTGCATCTCACGTCCGGCTCAATCCTGCCCGCTTCACCCCTGTCGAGGAGGACCAGTTCCTCCTCTCCCATTCCATTTGCCCTTCCCCATTTCATGTAAACCGACAGTCTGGGCACGTCCTCCTCATGCAGGCAGATTTCAAGTGTTCCGTGCTGTCTCCATGGCAACGAGGCTGTTTCCGACAGCCGCTTCCACATGCCGTATGACTTCTGAGCCGAAAGTGCAAAGATCTTCTTCTTTACCGGATCGAGATAGAACGGCCTGTGCACCACGCCGGTATTGCGGGAGGATGCGTGAACGGCAACATTGCTCTCCATTTCCACAAGCGCAACGCTGCCGTCGAAATGTGACGTCAGCCAGTAGGCAATGCAGGTTCCCAGCACGCCGCCGCCGATGACCGTGATGTCGAAGTGTCTCTCTCCGTTCACGGTTACGGAAACCGCGCCTGTGACTATAGATTATTTGCCGGAGGAGGCATCAGATTGCAAAATAAGCGCTCCGTATGGCATCGTTTCTTTCAGCCTCTTCCTTTGTTCCCGAAAATACTATCCTGCCGTGGTCGAGAACGAGCAGTCTGTCCGCGAGCCCGGCGAACTCTATGTTCTGCTCAGAAACCAGCATGGGCATTCCGCGTTGCTTCAGGGCCGAAAGCACCTCGATTATTTTTTCAGTAAATATGGGGGAGAGACCGCTGGAAGGCTCGTCCATTATGAGGAGCTTAGGGCTGGCGACGATTGCCTTTGCAACCATGAGCATCTTCCTCTGACCTCCGCTGAGTGCGGACGCTCTCACCCTGTCGAGCCTGAGGATATCGGGAAAAAGCCTGTGTACCTCAGCGGCTTTCTCCTCAGACCCGTCAGCGCTTCTGAGCGAGCTCATTGACAGATTTTCCCTGACAGTCATGGCAGGATAGACGCTGTTCTCAGAAACATAACACATTCCCATCCGTGCCCTTCTGAAGACGGGAAGTGCTGTCACGTCCTTACCGTCGAACAGAACGCTTCCGGATGTGAGCGGAAGCACTCCGGTAATTGCCCTCAGCAGCGTCGTCTTTCCCGAACCGTTTGAGCCGAGTACGACGACGCTCTCATTCGTTCCCACACTCAACGAACAGTCCCAGATGACCTGCAGTGAGCCGTAGCCCGAGGAAACGCCTTTAACGTCAAGCAGATTTTGATGCTCCAAGATAGACCTCCATCACTTTTTCATCATGCACAGCGTCTGTGAACCTGCCGTCAAATATCTTCCTGCCCGCATCCAGCACCACAACAGTGTCTGTGACCCTCCTGATGAAGCTCATCACATGCTCCACCACCACCACGGCGTCAATGCCCTTCGCAATATCCCTCAGCAGTTTTGCAACACCGTCCATCTCGGTGGAATTCAGTCCGGCTGCAAGCTCGTCTACAAGCAGCACACGAGGTTTCGTTGCCAGTGCCTTGGCAAGGTCGAGCATCTTCTTCTGACCTGTGTTGAGCGTCTCCGCCTTCTTGTCGGCGAACTGTAAAAGTCCGGTGAGTTTCAGCAGATCATCAGTGGTAGACTCCATGTCATTGCGGTGCGAACCCTGTTTTCCCTGTCCGAACAGAACTGCAATCTCCACATTCTCGGCTACAGTGAGGCCGCCGAACGGATGCGGTATCTGGAAAGTCCTGTTTATGCCTATGTGCGATCTCCTGTGGGGCGAAAGCCGTGAAATGTTTTTCCCCTCGAAAAGAATCTCTCCGGCATCGGGAAAGAGCAATCCCGAGATTATGTTGATGAGTGTCGTCTTGCCGGAGCCGTTGGGGCCGATCAGGGCGAGCGTTTCGCCCTTCCCGACAGACAGACTCACGCCGCTCAGAGCTTCCATCCTGCCGAATGTCTTTGTTATTCCACGGGCTTCAAGCAGCGCCGTCACGTTGCCTGTCATGAAATGCCACCGTAATATTTTCTGATTATCGGCAATATGCCGTCGGGTATGAAAAGAATCAGCAGCACAAGCAGGAGACCGAATATTATGAGCAGCAGGTTGCTGAAATACAGTATGAGCATCTCGTAGGTTGCGAACAATATGATTGTTCCGATCACTGGCCCGAATGTTGTCCCCCTGCCGCCGAAGAGCACGAAAACTATGACGAGCACTGAGTAGTCGGTGAGCGAAAATACCGCTTCCGGATAGAAGAATCCGAGATACCAGCCGAACAGGCCTCCGGCCAGGCCAGAAAACAGCGCGGAGAGCAACCACGCATAATTCCTGTAGCGCAGGCTGTTGACGCCTGCAAGTTCAACCGCAAAACGATCCTCCTTTATTGCCTTGAGGGCAATACCGAAATATGATCGTGACAGTAGAATTACCGCGAGCGCCGACACAATTGCGACAACGGCAGTGACCGCATAGTCCACATTTGGCGAATATGCCTGAATGAATGATATCCCATAAGGGCCTCCCGTGACGGAAGTGAGCGACGTGTTGCTCACTGCCAGGTACACAACCTCAAAGGCGGCCAGGCTTGCTATCGCAAAATATGCTCCGGAGAGTCTCAGAAGCGGTGTGAAGACAAGCGCCAGGAGGCAGGCGAGGAGCGCACCGACCAGCAATGCGAGTGCGACAGGCGACGAATAATGTGCTATCATGATCGCTGTGCCGTAAGCACCCACGGCGAAAAAAGCGCCGAAACCGAACGGGAGATATCCTGTGAAACCATATACTATGTTTAGCGCGTCGGCAAGTATGATGAATACTGCGAGTTCCATCAGTATGCTCTGATTGGCCGTAAGAACAGGGCCGAGCACGAATATTACGGCCAGCGGTATTACCATTTTGACAGCATCTGTTTTTATCCCTTTTCCGCCCGAAAGGAAAAGGCCGTTAAAATTCACGCACTTTCCTCCCCATGAGTCCTGTGGGCCTGATGAGTATTACTGCGACTAGCACAACGAAGGGTACGAGCGATGAAATGTTCGGAAAATAGAGTTCTGTGTAGCCGTATGTGAAGGCGAAAACCACGCCGCCGACAAGCGTCGCAAGAGGGTTTCCCAGTGCGCCTATGATTATTATTGCAAAGGAGATGAGAGTGAATGTTGCCCCTATGGCAGGAGATGTCGGATAGCTTATGAAAGAGGAGAAGGCGCCGGCAGCCGCTGCCAGCGTCAGCCCGGTGGAAAATGCAATTGCCGAAACGGTGCCTGCATTCACACCGTTGGCGGCAGCCTCCTCCCTGTTTATCATCAGCGCCCGTGTCTGCAGCCCGAGTCTCGTATGGTAGAGATAAACGTAAATGACCAGTATGAAAAAGACGGATACGGCAGCAGTGACAATCCAGGCAAACGGAACGGTGCTGCCTGCAATGCTCACGTGCAGCGGCCTGAAGGCAGAGTAAGGAAGCGTTCTGTAATCGACGCCAAAAAACTGAATCGCCAGTCCCTCCATCACGAACGAAAGGCCGAAGAAGAGAATAAACGAACTCATTTCAGGATCACCGGATTTGCGGAGCCTCGGAACGAGCAGATAATAGAGGGGAATGCCGGTTAGGAAGAAAACAGGAACAATGAACAGCAGTGCCATGAGCGGATTGACAGAATAGGTGGACAGGAGCAGGATGGCGGCATAAGAGCCGAGGACAATGAACTGGCCATGTGCCAGATTCACTATCCTCATGACGCCAAAAATAAGGTTGAGGCCCAACGCTGCAAGGGAAAAGAACGCCGAATAAATCAGCGATGTGATTAAAGCGTCCAGAAACAGCTGCATGAGTCGGGCACTCTATCCGTCATGTGTCGTGCTTCACTCGAACATTGCCGTCATGCCACGCCCGCCCGCATGTCTCCCTGTGCCATTATGAGGGCTGGGAACTGCTCCAGCGCCGTTGAATACTGGAGATACAGCGGCGTGAGAGCGTGGTTTTGCGTAGCATATGCGACAGCGTTGGCATTTGCCAGAACAACGCTCGGCGCAGGATAGATGGCCGTTCCTGTGGCCACATTGGTTGGATAAATCACCACCGGACTCAGGCCCGATGATCCCGGCTGGTACTGCATGAGATCCATCGGCATTCCAATTTGTGCGCCTGTCGATGTGTTGATGACGAATGGTCCTTCGAGCGTCGTCGTGTTGCCGGAAAGCTGGTTTGCCGCATGCCGTAAATCAAGCTGATTCAGGTTTCCCGCCACCGAAATCGTCTTCCCGATAAGAAGTCCGGCGTTGTACCCCGCAATGTCGTTGAAGTTTGGCACACTTCCATACAGTGATTGCCATTCAGACACGAATTGTGATGTGGTAGGACCGAGGGTGACATTCGTGTATTGCACAAACGGAGGCGAAGCATATGTGTATGTGTAATTCAGACTGCCGGCCGGTGTCTGTGAGAAGACTGCCGAATAAGCCAGTCCCGAATATATGGTGAACACGAACGGGAAATGCATATTGTCCGCGGCCATTGCACTGTAGAAAGACAGGTCATTGTCAAGGTAGCCCAGTTCAAGGACCGCCTGGGGGGATGTGGCATTGATCGACTGTAGCAGTGTCGAATACTCTGCGGCGCTGGAGGCAGATGTCGCCTGATAGTAGACTGGCGTGATGCCCGCTGCAGTCAGCTGGCTGTCGATGGTACTGGCCTGGGCTGCTGTGAACGCCTGATCGGTGTAGAGTATTGCGACTTTTGAAATGGACGTCCTGTGTGTTATGAGATACTTGGAGAGAACAAGCGGCCACTCAGACGACACGAGTATCGAGAGATCGACAACATATGGATTCGTTGCCGAGAAGAATCCCGGGGTTGATGCGGTCGGATCAAAGAGAAGCACGTGGTGTTCCTGCGCAATGGAGATTGCAGGCGCCGTTAGTGTAGAGCCGAAGTCCGCAACGAGTATGTTGACATGGTCGACCGTGATGAGGTTTGTGTAATCAGTTGCCGCAGTGCTCGTGCTGCTCTGATCGTCGTATGTCACCAGCTTGAGCGGCAGCTTCTTGCCGTAGCTTGAAACATATAAGCCCCCTGCTACATTCGTCTGGTTGATCCACAGCTTCAGGCCCGAAAGCTGATATCCGGAAAGCTGCGCAAATGCTCCTGAGCTGGCATACAGCGTCCCTACTAGTATGTCGGCCGGTGCGGCCTTCCTGCTCGACTGCAGCACAGCATATACAGATACTGCAGCAATAATCAAAATTACAACGACAACGAGCGCAATAATGGCGTTCCGGCGCGATGGTTTCGAGGCACTCTGCGAACCTGTTCCACTTGAAGTCACTTTTTTCCCCTCACGTTTTTGGCAGGATTCATTGTTACTGCCTGCCCCCTTAATGCCATTCATTCGTAATAACATTTCGAAAGATTATGGGGAACCTGTTACAGGCCCGTACGAATAAGGGCAAAAAAGCTTCCAGCGCCATGCGTTTGAATACGGCAGTTGGGTGATGAATTGCTTGCAATAGCAAAATTTTTCTGTTTACAAAGAGGTTCAATCCAGATCGTTAGCGCCTTCAAGAGGGGTTACAGGCGAAGGAACCTGAATCAAATACAAGATGGGCAATTTATCTGTGTCTGGAGTGTAGCCATGGCTATCGAGTCTGGCGCTTCCGGATGCAACTGGAGAGGTTAAAAAAATTCAGTATTAATAATGTGAGCCATGTGACTGAAGGAACGATTTTAAAGAAAATTAAGGTGAGCAACGAGGAACGGATATCGATTCCGGCCGAAATGCGGAAAGCGCCAGGCATCCGGAAAGGGGACGATCTGCAGCTGCTGAGAAACGGCGACAGATTACTTATAGAAAAGCCAAGCCACGTAGTGCAGCACCTTGAAAATGACATTTCGGCCATGATGACAATCAGTGAAGCCTCGCTGAAAAAGCTGTGGTTGTCTAAGAAGGAAGTTGTCTGGAACCGATATTTGGAAGATTAAGAACACACCTGAAGTTTCACTCATAGATAGAAGAAACAGTCACTCAAATCATCTGGAGCAGATGGTTGAGAACTCCTGGAAAGACAGGATCTTAAAGAAGTTACAGACGAAGCTGTAAAATACCATGGTGGCAGACGTATTCATCAATATTCGGGACACAGAGATTTGGGATACAGAGCAGTGTTCCTACCATCGAGTTGTCTTCACGAAGGCATCAGAAAGAGATGTTCAGAATCAGCTTGTGATGATCACTGACGACTGATGCATCGAAGCAACCACAACAACAAATCAACGTTTCACATCCACATTCTTTCTTCGCTTCTTTAGAGTCTTAATTACTTGCCTTGCCTCACCTATAACGTCGTCATAAGTCAATATCGTTATTTTACTAAGAATAGCATTGTGGCTCTCGAGTAACTGCTTTTCGTTTTCCTTTCTCCGCCCTATCACTATTATCCCTTTTGGGTAAAGGACGTCCATGTTCGTTTGCTCTTTGTGAGAAAGATAATTCACATGATAGTAATGAAGATACTCAGCCATTTGTGACAAAGCGTCTTTAAGAGCCCCACTCATTCTAGGTTTCCTTCCAAGAGTAAATAACTCATCTGTTGGCAACTTCAGTTCAAGTACGTCGCTGAAGCCGCTCTCTTTCTCTAGGATGAAATCGTTGCGCCCCTTTAGACCGGCCCACATTTCCCTATGAATTCTCCGATACCTT
>JAHEAA010000031.1 GCA_019721035.1 Candidatus Sysuiplasma acidicola | reverse complement strand
GTGCACCTGAAGCGCAATCTGAAGAAACACCTGTCTGTGAAGCTGTACCGTGAAGTGAAGGAGAAGCTCTTTCTCCTCTTCAGGGCGCACGACGTCGATGAAGGGGAGAGACAGCTGTCGGCCATCGCCGACGCTGTCTCAAAGGAGAACAGCGAACTTGCGGACAGGCTGAGGGGAAGGAAGGGTAACTATCTTGCCTTCCTCAAATACCCTCAGGAGGTCAGGACGCACATATATACAACAAACGGCGTCGAATCCGTGAACTCGGGCCTGGAGTACATGCGTTACGAGCTCGGCGGCTACTTTCCGTCCAGACGCTCACTCGACTTCAACTACTACATACAGATCGAGCACAGGAACGATGGATGGCTCAGGAGACCGCTGCCCGCGGTCTCATCGAACACGTACGAACTGCGGCAGCTGTTCGAGCTCAGGTTCGGAATAGGAAAGGAGAGATCAGATCAATGAGTGGAAGTTGTTTGTACGGAAGAGGATCGGGAGGATCAACGTTAAGTAATTACACAATATTTAGGTACAGTCTCAGCTGCCCCTGCCTCTCGCCCCTCAGCACGAGCGGGTTGAAGCACCAGACTGATGCTTTCTTCTCATTGAGGAATGAAAGCAGGCCTATGTGATAGATGCCGCTCGCCTCCATCGAATAGACAATGGGCAGATGCATCTGTTCTGCCACAGACCGGCTCTCATTCCACATGCTCTCCATTCCGCTGCCGTTGTTGTCATATTTCACTGCAGACCGCACTGTGTTTCCGTTGCTGTCGACGATGGCGGCATGGAACCATTCCTGCGACACATTGGACGTGGCGTTTCAATTTTTACCATTTTCGGCGGAGTAAAATTGAGCAGAATCGGCGGCGAATATTGAGCAGAAATGGCGGTGAATATTTACCACCTGCGCCTCCTTCGGTGGAGGGCAGGGGGTACGAATTTGCTGACTTCGGAGGAATGGCACGTGTTTAAGGAAATGCATGAGCAGGGAATGTCGGTGAGCGAGATTGCGAGGCAATCGGGTGTGAGCAGGAACACTGCGAGGAAATACATCCTCGCTGTCAAGCCGCCTGAATACGGTTCCACAGGAAATGGTCGACTCTCTATTCTGGAACCGTACAAACCATACATCAGGGAGAGGATTGATGGTTACAACCTCTCCGCCGTCAGGATACTGGAGGAGATAAAGGCAAAAGGGTACCCCGGTGGATACACAATCCTCAGAGAATACTGTAGCACCATACGCAATGATGCGAAGGTGAAGGCGGTCCTTCGCTTCGAAACCAAACCCGGCGAGCAGGCACAGGTCGACTACGGCGAGTTCGGGCCCATCGAGATTGACGGTGTGATGAGGAAGCTGCACTGCTTCTCCATGCTGCTCGGTTACTCGAGAATGCGTTACATCGAATTCTCAATCGATCTGAAGACAGAGACGCTCATCAGGCAGCACACGAATGCATTCCAGTATTTCAGCGGCTATACGAACACAATGCTCTATGACAACATGAAACAGGTCGTGCTGGACAGGAAGGCGAAGGTCTCAGACTCCACCTTCAACCAGCTGTTCATGGACTTCCTCGAATTCTACGGCATATGGCCCAGACTCTGCCATCCGTACCGCCCTCAGACCAAGGGCAAGATAGAGAATACAATGAAGTTCATACGCGGCAACTTCTGGAACGGCAGAACATTCACATCGCTGGCCGATGTCAACAGCCAGGCACTCCAGTGGTGCGACAGAGTCAATGCCAGGGTACACAGAACAACAGGTGAAATACCGAAGGAGCGGCTGCCGCTCGAGAAGCTCAATCCTATACAGGGTCATCCGGTGTATGCGATGAAGCTCACGGACACGAGAAAGGTGTCGCGTGACTGCTATGTCTCATACCATGGGAATCGCTACAGTGTTCCCTGGAAGCATGCCGGCAGGGAGTCCGCAGTCACCGAGCTCGACGGCAGACTCTCGGTGACCATCGACGGCACAGTTGTTGCGGAACACGATATCCTCCAGGGCAGCGGAAGGATATCCAAAAACAAGGAACACTTCGACGGACTGATGAAGACAGTGAGGGAACAGAACCTCCGGCAGTACTCGGATGTCGAGAAGAGGGATCTGTCCGTCTACGACAGCATGGCAGGTGAGTGAAATGGACATGGTCTACGAGAGGGTGCACGGCTCGCTCGAAGAGCTGGGACTGACGACAATGAATTCGCTGATAGACAGCACGCTGGCAAATGCGAAGGACAGGACATTCATGGAGGTGCTCGACGACCTGCTGAAGACGGAGCTGGAGGCAAAGAACTCCAGGCGCATGACCATGCGCCTCAAGTTCGCCGGCTTCCCCGCCAGGAAGACGATTGACGACTTCGACTTCAAGTTCCAGCCGACGATAGACAGGAAGCTCATAGACGAGCTGCTGACCATGCGCTTCGTGCACAATGCGGAGAACGTCGTCTTCCTGGGTCCACCCGGTGTCGGCAAGACCCATCTGTCGATAGCGCTGGGCATGAGGGCCATACAGTCTGGCATTCCGGCATACTACACAACTGCATCGAAGCTCATATCGCTTCTGAAGACTGATGCGAAGGCCGACAGCCTGAGCATCAGGCTGAAGCAGTATGGAAAGTTCCCGCTGATGATCGTGGATGAGATTGGCTATCTGCCGCTCAGCAGGGAGGAGAGCAACCTGTTCTTCCAGTTCGTGTCCAGGCGGTATGAGCTTGCATCTACCATCTACACAAGCAACAAGAGATTCTCAGAGTGGTCTGAGATCCTCGGTGACGATACCATTGCGTCGGCAGTGCTAGACAGAGTGCTGCACCACTCTGTCGTCGTGAACATCAGGGGAGAATCATACCGGCTGAGGGAGAAGAAGAAATCTGGTTTGTTCTCAGCAAAAAAGGAGGATTGAGAAAACGAAAGTATCTAATATAGATGGGCAAAATTACTTCGCCGAATCTGGTAAATTTCTGACCGCCACCTACACACATCGATACCTGCAAACAGTCCCGGCAGTATGCTCCCCCTGTTTCCCTTCCGTTTCATTCATTTCGCTCCTTTTATTTAGGAGAAAGGGGATCCTCCATTGCCTGCAGGACCGTAAACTGGTAGTTGATTCAAGGAGACATTTACGTGTCCCTTAACGACCTGATTCTCGGATCAACCTGCAGGTGGTGGAGTGCTCGCTTCGCAACGAGGACAAAAGCCTCAAGAAGACTTACGCACATTCCCCTTTCACCAGGTTTCTCCCGAAGACACCGGAGTGTATACCCTTTCTCACTATACCATATATACCAGAAGAATGGCATTTGGCCCTTCCGCATCCCCTTTGTGTAAAGGTAAACCTGTCGTCCACTCTATAACGGCATACGCAAATACAGGGCACTCCTGAAGGACAATCACACACATCGCTTCGTCGAGGATATCATGGAGAATCTGCTCGACGAGAGCGTCGTCTCCTTCCTGACAGGCGCACTGAAAAGTTTTTCAGTCCAGCCCGGCCAGACCATCTGGTTCACGGCCGACGGCCGCAACTACGACACGGCATTCAGCACCGTGGCAAGGGAGATGCACATCAGGATACGGAGGCAGAGGTGCCTCTTCCATTCCGTGATGGATGTGACGGATGCGGTATACAAGGCGAGGGCAGAGAAACAGCTCGAAGGCGCGGTCAGGCTGCTCACATACATGTTCTTCCCTACTGAGAAGAATCTGAAGGCGCTTGGAAGGAATGAGGATGCGGTGAGGAAACTCTATTCGGAGAAGACGGAGAGGGAGGTGGTGGAAGGGCTGCTGCCCACAATACGCCACCTCTATGGCGGCGACAGCATCATTGGAAAGTTCCTCAACACACTGGATGAACACGCAGGGGAATTCTTCCTCTATCTCGCTGATCCGCTCGTCTCGAAGACGAGCAATCTTGCAGAACAGCATTTCTCTATGAACTCGCCGATATTCAAGCGCAGATTCAAGACAAAGGACGGTCTGCTCAACACATCATTCCTGTATCATGAACATCTCCATGTGTCCTCGGTTAAGGCCCGATTCGAAATTGCCAGCGATCTTCCGGTTTACTCAGAAACTCTCTCTTTGAGCACGCGATTGGCGATAAAGGCGTGGAAGCTTTATGAAGGAACATTATGGGTTTCGATCCGATCCAGAGTTTGCTCCCAGTGAAAAGAAAAGTACGCTGGCTTTGCATAACCGAGGACGCATGTGAACATCTCAGGTTATCAAGTAAAAATTGACAAGGTCTGCAAAGGCTAAGATTCAAATAGAAAGATCGCTTGAATATATCGGTGTTTGAAATATGCAACCTCACTAAATTTTATTCAAAGATCAGCCAGCCTGCTGTTGAAAACTTGAATCTCACGATAAGAGACGGGGAGATATTTGGCTTCGCAGGACTGAACGGTGCAGGAAAGACGACAACAATACGCATTTCCGCAGGCGTTCTGTATCCTACGTCTGGCACAGTGCTCATTGATGGAAAGGATATAGTGACTGAAAAGATCGATGCTTCATATAACATAGGATGGATTCCAGAATCGCCCAGCTTTGAACCAGGCGCGAAACCACTTTCGCTCATGAAATATTTTGGCGGCTTTTACGGGATGAAAACTTCTGAATCGATGAAACGAGGCAAAGAATTGCTAGAACTGGTGAAGCTAGATGGCGAACTGGATAAGAAGTTCAGGAACTACTCTCAGGGCATGAAGAAGCGCTTTGCTCTGGCAGCAGCAATGCTTTCCGATCCCGGCAACTACCTCTTCGATGAAACATCGACCGGCCTTGATCCAGATGGCATACGATTCGTCAGGAATTTGCTGCTTGATCTAAAACGCAAAGGTAAGGCCATTCTCGTGTCGTCGCACATTCTCGACGAACTGGAGAACGTGTGTGATAAGGTAGCAATCATAAACAGAGGCAAGCTTATAGAAGTCGTAGACAGAGAAAGAATATGGAGTATGACCGTTCGTGGTACAAGACTGGAAGATCACTTCTTAGAACTCATAGACAAGCCATCACAGTTGGGACATTCTATTGAACGGACTTGATGTTTTTCCCCTTTCTTCCTGAGTTTAGACATCACTCCCCTTTTGACCAGGGGAGCCATTTACTGCCGATTGACAATTTAACAGGGAATAACGTACCAAATCCACATAGACAGTATAAGTCCCTGACAGAGTTTGACAAAGCAAATCTGTGAATTTACTCTGTAATCTGTGAAAAAACTAGGCGATTTTGACCACTTTTTTCACAAAGCCTCTGTTTAGGGCTTTGTGAAAAAACTAGCTTTTGTGAAAATAATAGGTGGCTTGTGAATTTACTCGCATAACTGTGAAAAAACTGGTAGTAATGTCATCTATGAAATATTGGCTCTAGATGGCTGCCAGCTCGGTGACGATTGTCTCAAGAACTGATTCCAGGCGCCAATAGAGGTCGTCAAACCTGCCCTTTCCCCGCATCAGGGGTTGTGACAAAGCCCGAGAGGCACGGCCGGCAGGAGAAGGACAGCATCGCACTCGTGCAGCTGAAGAAAATAGGTTAATTCTAACTTCCCTTTTTCGGCTTGTGCTTCTGCGTATCCAGCAGCAGTCTTTCTATTACCTGCTGATATGTTTCACGCTGATGGACTTTCCGTTTATCCAGTGAATTTTTGATTTCCGCGCTTATTTTGATTACTGACATTTTTATGCTCCGTTATACTCCGGTATACAGTAAGATATTTAAGTATACTATGGTATATTCATAGTTTGCTTATATGATAAAAACTGCTCTAAGCTGTTTTTTGAAAAAGTTGGTGCTAGTTTCTGTTGCAATCATGGTTCTTTCTGGAATGTCGGGTTATTGGATGGCTGGAACCCAGCATAATTCGTCTGCAGTGAGTCAATATACGGCATTCAGTAGCTCGCTCACCGCGAATTCTGTTGTAGTGCTTAATAATTCATTTTTCCAGCATAATTCCCAGTCGCATATCAGCACGGTGCTCACTAACGTGTTTTCCAGCTATGAGCCATATATGGTTATCATGTATGGTGCGACTTCATACAGGCTTGAATTTCTCAATTCCTGGGCAACGGCACTGCAGAGCAATCATTTTCAGATGCCTGTTCAGCTCATTTCACATAACAGTACAAAAACCGCGCAGTCTTACAGCAGTTCACTGCTGGACAGCTCTGTGATTGCCGTTTCTTTTAATCCATGTGGAGAGGTAATTGGTGCACATGTAAGTGGTAACGGGCTGCAGCAGTTCATAAACTATGCAACCGGCATATTCATGGCGGAACAATCCATCATTCCTCACATATCGAAGCCTGTCAGTGCAGCAGCAACCCCAAATACTGTGACTAATCAGTATTTCACTGGTATCGGTTATGTCGGCTGGTATAAGGAGACTGCCCCTAAAGATTGGCTTAGCGAGCAGACAGGATGGGTTTCAGGTCAGTGGACGTACTATGAATATACTTATACCAGTCCAAACGGCACTGTTTATTATGAGTTCGCGACCGTTGGCCAGATAGAAATACATGCATACGATCCTTATACTCCGTATCACCTGTTTCAAGACACGCAATGGAACACGTGGCAATGGGCGGGCCAGGTGCTTTATGACCACAACCCGCAGAATACAGGTGAGTACACCAATGGTTACACCAATTACACAGTCACCGTTGCATTCAGTGGTGCAAGTGTCACGGTGTCTGAACAAGTGGCAAATAAAGTCCTGAATTGGCAAGACCAGAGCGATGGTCAGAAAGGAAATGCCGCTGTTTTGTACACATTTGGTTCAGCAGTTCAGGAAGACACTACATATACGCTCTGGCCAGGATCAACCGGATTTCTTGATCCATATAAATATGGTGGTGTTCTTCCTATGGTTGTTAATGAAGTCCTCTTTGGATCTGTAGATTCATGGCCCGGAACTTACTCCACACCGATCTTAAATCAAACTGTAAGACTTAATAATGGGGTAACTCCAACTTGAATTCATACATGATTGAATCATGGTGATGCCATTGAATCGTCAAAAAAGAATCGTTGTGTCGGTCATCCTTGCAGCGCTCTTTGTAGTGGCAGTTTATGCAGCTGCGATGGCAGTCAAGTCCCCGCATGATGGCCCCCGCATCATAATTGCAAAGGGCAATCTTCCGGATTACGGAACAACCGGCTCTGGATGGAACATAGCCGTCATGTATCATTTCACGGTCTACCATGAATCCCGTCTTGTGGGAAACTGGACTGCAAACGGGCTGGTGCAGGCCGGCATAGTCAACAATACACAGATGAGCAGCAAGAATTTCAGTGCACTCCACCCTATTCCGTTTGCAGACAACGGCTCATTCAATGTAATCCTGCAGCCCGGGCAATATTGGATTGGTTTCAATCTGGATGGCAGCATCAAGCAGACTAGTGTGAGCATACTAATTACGACGCCGATAGAGCTTGTGCCTTAAATTTCAGTCATGCCGGGGAACTAGAAATCAGGGCTCTCCTTGTCGAGCCCGCGCAGCCCCCATCGTTCCGTGAAACGTGCTTGGTTGTGCGCATCGCTTGCTCACATTCTTCTCGGCGATATCCCTTATCTCAGAGTTCTGGAATGAATAATGCCTGAAGGTAAAATCTTTCACGAGTGCAGTCTCGTTCCCTGTCGCCGCAGCTTCTCAGCGTCTTCTGTCCAACTCCAAAGGTTCATAGACGAATCTGTCATTTTGATCATACACTACCTTTCCCAGCGCTTGATGCCCTTGACACGGCCGGCAATTACACAGAATATCCCACAATTTATGTGGGCAGAGTTCACGCCGTCCTCAGGAAGATCAAGCGGATAGGGGAGGTGGCGATGCCCAGCGGCCGCCGTGGTGTAGAGGCAGACATGAAGGATTGCATAATCGTTTATAATGGGCGCGGATGGAGAGAGAGATGAATCGGGTTTCACTGTACACATCTTCAGCTTAATTCAGGAATCAAGAAATTGTAACTCAAAGATTCTACTATAGCAAAGGGCCCTCAGGGCCCGCTAGGGTAGATTTAACGCACAGATATCGGAATGGCAGTAATCAGCGGGATTCAGATTTTTTCGGCTCGCGCGCCGATACGATTACCTCGGTCGAACCAGGCTCTATAGACCAGAACAATGTTGAGCCATGCTCCACTCCGAGCATGGCCGCTACAGCCTCAGGTATTGTTGATCGTAAAGAGGAAGATGACGGCATTACTCGGGTGGCTTTTGATTTGAATATTCTAGGCGGGGAATCACCAATTACCTTAACTGCATGTGAGTTAAATAATTATGGCTTAAATCTTGGCTTTTCAATAGGACAAAAAATAAATACTATGACAGATATATAGGCCATATTATTAGCCAAAATAGGAGACAGAGGCACATGAAACTCCCTGAACTGACACGGATTAAAGCGGATAGGTTGCTATCGAAATTTCCCGATGCTGTCAAGTACGTTGGTGAGGGGGAGTTTTCAGTATCTTCTGAAAGCGGCCATGGCAGGTACAGGGTGTTGGACAAAATTGACAGTTGGACGTGTGAATGCAGATATTTTCAGGAAGAGGAAGAAACATGCAAACACATTGCTGCAGTCATGCTTAATCTGGACCGTCAGATAGGAGTAACTGCAGAAATAGTCGATAAGCTAGCAAAAGTATCTTATCCCCAGAATTGGGAAGCATATGACCTTGCGCAGATGGCCGAGCTCCGCTTGTTCGACCCGCTTTTGCTAGGTCTTGTTGAAAGCATTGAAGATCCACAGCCTGCCCGGAGCACTGGAAGGCCTAGGACCGAGTTTTCGACAGACCTTTTCTGTGCGGTAAGGAAAGTTGCATCAATGTATTCGTGCCGGAGATCGTACGGCTTCCTTGAAACAGCACATGAAAAGAAATATCTCGATTCCACTCCCAACTATTCAATATCATCAAGACTGCTTATCAGGGAAGACGTTACGCCAATACTGAAAGAGCTCGTTTCATTATCTGCGTTTCCCCTTGGCTGCCGTTGAAGAATATGCGACTGTGGCTATTGACTCCTCCGGATTCCGTACGAATTCGTATGTCTTCTATTGCCAGGAGAAGCACGGTCCGTCAAGACGAAATGTCTGGCTGAAAGCTTCACTGCTTGCTGGCTGCAAGACGCATGGAGTGTTCAGGGCCGCTGTTACCCAGAACACTGTGGCTGATGCAACACTCTTTCAGGAACTTCTGGGAGGCGCGATTCAGGCGGGGTTTGATATCGGGAAAGCGACCGCCGACAAAGCATATCTCAGCAGGGCGAACTATAATTACGGTTCAGAACTGGGTATCAGTGTATTCATTCCTTTCAAAAGCGATTCAATAGCCATGGCGAAAGGATCGCCCGCGTGGAAGAAGATGTACCACCTTTTCCACTTAAAACGCGATGAGTTTGATGAAGAGTACCACCCGAGGTCCAATGTAGAATCGGTGTTTTCAGCCATAAAAATGAAATTTGGAGAGGCGATAAAATCCAAAAACCCCACAGCCCAGGTCAATGAGGCTTACTGCAAGATCATCGCGTACAACATCACGGTCGTCATCCATGAGATGTTTGAGCATGGCCTGGAGAGCCATCTGCTGCTGATTGATAATCTAACAGGGAATAACGTGCCAAATCCATACAGACAGGATAAGTCCTTGACAGAGTTTGACAAAACAAATCTGTGAATTTACTCTGCAATCTGTGAAAAAACTGGTAAGTAATGTCATCTATGAAATATTATCTCTATATGGCCGCCAGCATGGTGACGATTGTCTCAAGAACTGATTCCAGGCGCCAATAGAGATCATCAAACCTGCCCTTTCCCCGCATCTGGGGTCGTGACAAAGCCTGTGAGGGATGGCCGGCAGGAGAAGGACAGCATCGCACTGGTGCAGCTGAGGAAAA
>JAHEAA010000030.1 GCA_019721035.1 Candidatus Sysuiplasma acidicola | reverse complement strand
CGGCAACATAGTGCTGCTGTGGGACAACGGCGGTCCCCACAGACGTGTCGACGTGAAACAGTTTCTCTATGAAAACAGAAAACGACTCTACACAAGGAGGTTCCCTGCCTATGCGCCTGAACTCAACCCTGATGAACAGATATGGAATGTACTCAAGTATCAGGAACTTTCGAACTGGTGTCCCGATACAGTAGAAGAGATGAAGGCCAGAGTGAAAGGTGTCATGAGCAGGCTGAAGAGGAATCCGGAGAGGATACGGAATGCGATGGTGCACTCCCGGCTGCCGCTACCCTCAATCCGTGCATGCCGGCAGTAGCGCAAAATAATCCATTCTCAATCCAAAGGAGAATAGGATGGTTGATTGACAGCGCACGATTATGAGCGCAAAAAAGGCTTCTGCGCACTCTGCGAGGCGAAGCGAATCAGTTATATATTGTCATCAACTTCAATTTGATGCCAGGCTTGACCGGGGCGCTCGGCGTGCCCTTTTACACCGAAATCGTCGACAGCGGGGGTGACAGCCTGTGGAGACGTAACCATGACATGTAAGGCGCAGCACGAGACAATGAGGCAACGTCCGCCGGGGCGCGAGGAGCCGGGACGACATGCCTGGAGGGGCGTGACTCCCGGAATGATCGCGGGCAACAGGCCAGGCCCTGACGGGAGCATCCTTACTGCGGACTACGTGCGCTCGGCGGGAAGCGGGGCCGAGGACCGTGCTGTCAAACCTTTCAGGGAGTGGCCGGCAACACAGGCGGCCTGGTTCCATTCTACAGTGTGAGCTGTTTCGTATCCAGCGACAGATGAGAGAGTCTGAATCCTGTAGAGACTAGCGCGACCAGTATAGCCCTGAATTCGTTCTCATAGCTTCCCTCGACAAGATACGCCGGTTCGTTGTCCGGTAGTCTGTATCCTGCTTTTGAAAGAATGCGCCTTGCTTCCGCGATGACCGTTGCGGGTGCTAGCTTAAGCTCTGGCGTTTCAGCGAGTTTCATTTCCTGCAGTTCACGTCTGAATACTGGCCGGTGAAAGAGTCTTTCGAGTGTGTAAACGGCGACTGCCGTCGACGTCCTGCCGTCCAGCCTGTTTTCCTCACATGCATTTGAAATGGCCTCATAGATTGTCGGATCTCTGCCAGAAACCGGAACGAAAATCTTCGAAGGAGGTATGGGCCTTTCCCGCACGATGCCAAGGTCTGTGAGAGCACGCAGATAACCCGTGAGAACGAGACGGTGCATGATGATACCCTTCGATCTCAGCTTCCTCACTAGGCCGCTGATTGAAACTGGCTCTGACCTGAGTTCCTCGACAATGATTTCACGCAGCTGCTTGTCTGGACTGAACAATACTATCCTGATCGGAATACAGACCTGATAACAAATACTTTTCCGAGCTCAATCATAGATTCAGCAACCTCGGCCCCAGTATCTGCCAAAGCAGCAGCACAAGTATAAGGAAGGAGAACATTCTTGTCACATATCCAACCAATCTTTCTCTAGATTCTTCACTCCTACCAGCCATCGTCTTCTTCAGCAACAGCCGCAAGTTGTCCCTGAACAAATATCCGCCGTCAAGAGGGACTGCGGGAAGCATGTTGAAGAGTCCCACCCACAGATTGATCCAGAAGAGCCAGTACAGGCTGTTTGCGGTCAACCAGAATAGCTCCAATCCAGCGCCTGACAGACCGGATGTGCTGAAGAGTGACTGAAGACCCTGCGGAACGGGAGAAAGTCCCTCAAACGGAAGGAGCACGTACTGAAGACTGCTCCTCGGGTAGTCCGACAGCGACGATGCCCCGTAAAACGGATTTCTCAGCAGCGATAGAATGGTCGACACGGGCACGGCATCAATGCCCAGATAAGCTGGATATATGCCCAGAAAACCCATTTGTCTTCCATGAGGTGCAACCCCTTCGACAGCCTGAGCGCTCGAAAGTGTTATGTTCCTGTCGATGATGCTGCCGCCAGGCGTTAGAAACGTAAATGGAACAGTTTCATTAGGGAAAGTGCTATTGAAACTGCTCAAGAGACTGTCAGTGCTGTATACTACGGAATTGTTCATGCTCTGGATTATGAGGCCCGGCGTAAGGCCGGCCCGCTGAGCCGGTGATGATGGGACCACTGCCGTTATCACCACGCCAGCTGTCACCGTTGTATTAAAATAATGGCCACCTTTGATGTATTCCACGCTGACATGGGAGCCAGGATTGATTCCACTTATGTTATTGAACTGCTGCACAGCTGCGACAGTGTGTCCTCCTATTGCGACTATTTCACTCCACTCCCTTATGCCTGCGGAATAGGCGCTTGAGCCGTCATATACCGAGATAGTTGCGAGCCCCGCATGGACTGGAGCGAGTGCCCCCATCATCGGGAATATCAATATGAAAAGGAATATGAGAGCAAGAATCAGGTTTGTCGCGGGACCGACACCAAAAACGCGAATCCGACTTAGTGGTTCTGTTGAATCCAGCTGCTCCTGATCCGGCTCGACGAATGCGCCTATGGGCAGGATCATGAACAGTACGCCCATCGACTTCACCTTGATGCCCTGAGCCCTTGAAAGGATGCCGTGAGCGAGTTCGTGCAGGACAACACCTACGACTAGGCCCAGTATGCCGTAGCCCACAGGAACGAACGGATTGATGCCCGGCAGGAGCAAGTACGTCTGGGGAGCCGGTATGCTCTGCTTCGGTATCTGTGTAACGAGCGTTGCTTCCCACAACAGCAGAAGAACCATGCCGGCCATCCCGATGACGAATAGTATCCTCGATGCTTTGGCATATAGAATCCAGAATCTAACAGGTCTGGCCAGATAATCAAGAAACTTCTTTCCCCGTTCGGTCCTGACCATTGCGATCGGTCCTGCGAAGCTGATATTAAATCTGGCTGCAAGACCCGATTTCCACAGGCCCACGATAATAAGCAAATATGCTATAACGACATAAAGAACAATGAGCAATGGATTCAGTGCATCTCCTCCGGTCGGTTCTGTCTATACGTTTACCTTTTTATTCGTTTCCATAAGAGTCGCGAATTCGTTTGCACCAAAGAGCATGACGCCTCTTCTCCGCACTCCTTCAATTATTGCTTTTGCCCATTCCAGCTTTCTCAGCTTAATCTCGCCGTCGCGTCCATTTTCGAATGGGAGAAGGAAATCAAAGCCAGCGAGCACAATCCTGCGGGCACCAAATTCCTCAGCAAGCAGCACTGACCTGTCGCCATCCGTGAAACCCCCGAAGTTGAATACGCCGCGCTGCGGCTTGGATTGCGCTGTGACTATGAACTGACCGCTCAGCAGCTTTGATACGTCCGATGCGAGCACTATGTTATCACCATGAAAATGCAGCAGGAGCAGTGTACCCCTCCGATTCTGTTCCATTTCGGCCTCAGGTTCCCCATCCATATCCGTTACGATGATATCCGGAATTACGCCAAGGCGGCCGATCCTCGGACCGGCAGCATCAGCTGCTATTACAGTGAATCCCTGCATACCGCCACCTTCGAGCAGTTCGCGTATATCGTCCTCCAGTTCCCGGCTGTTCCCACAGACAATGCAATCAGGATGAATCCTGTGACGCAGCTCGCCCAGCGCGTCTTTTTCTTTGAGGCACCTGGTAACGGATGTTGCGCGCATGGCTGCCATCGAAGCACTGACCTCCCGTTCGACACTATAAGAGAAATCCTTCAGGATCGACAGGTAGGTTTCCTTCCAGTCGGCCCATTTCATTTTAAAGCCCTGGTAGTAAGCTCGCTTGTCCCGCTGCTTTTCTCTTCGATTACCGCCGTTTCATGTCCCCTGACGCTCGAATTGAGCATTCCGCCAAACATGGCTATGAAGATGCCTGAAGCTGTTTCCACACCTATAAGAACGGGACTCACGTGACCCATACCATAGATGAGATCGATGGCATCCAGCGCACCCTGCAATATCATACCGAGAGCCATGAACATCAGTCCCGCGATTATGGACGACCATGATATTTGCCCGTCACTAAAGTATACGTTTGCAAAGCGTCCTGCCTCCATGACCAGGGATGCGAACACGCCCGTCCAGAGGAAATTATATACAAACACGAGCACAAGTATCTGCGGAGGAACATTTCTAGCATGGACTAGTGTAGAGGAGGCATAGAGAACGCCGACGATAACAAGCACTGCCGAAACAATGGCGAATGGCAGCAACTGGCTTCCTGACTTTATGGCACGCCATAGCCTTCTGGAGCCTGCCCGCATCCCTTCGCTAACATTGTAGGCATACCACGCAATATACGCACCAATAACAAAAGAGATGAGGCCAGGTGCAACGCCCGATATGTAGGCAAGGCTGTGCGTGTTGCTCAACATGAGGAGATCGGAAAACATCAGGAAAAAGCCATACACCATCAGTATAGCAGAAAGCGGCGATAGAATCTTCCGCCTCAGCTTCGGGTCCTTGAACGTCTTGATCAGGATATAATAAGTGCTTTCGGCAGTTGGTGTCTGTTTTATGAATACGCGCTTGACAGAATCGATTTTTATCCTAGATGCAATCACAGGATAGAAATATTCGTCTTCCGCGCCGTTACTCACAAGCACTGCCCTGTCGGGCTTCACAATTTCTATGACCTTTTCTAGCTGCTCTGAAAGTATACGGTCTGACTCGAATCCGACATTCTGGCTGCCGCATATCGTGGCAACCTGAACGTCCAGTCCGCGTTTCAGCAATTCGTCATAGATACCTATTGCCGAATGGACAGTGTTGGAATCTGGATCCTCTGGGTCAGCCAGTGCCAAGGCTGTGGCAGCTTCCAGATTCAGTTCCCTCCCAATAAACGGTCCCCTGAGAGACGCTTTTGCGCCTATATCGTCATCTCTATCCACACAGAGGACGAGTGTCTTCATATACAGTTAATTCATCAGAGGCAAGCTATTTAAATGAATTGTAGCATCTTTCTGGATGCTTTTTTTTGTCGCTTGGACCGCCTTTCTCCAGATAAGATTTTATTTCAAGTTGCCTTTGGTTGTGCCGGATAGATTGGTCAATGCATCCCCAGGAAAAGAGCTACAGAACAATTTACATGACACTCATCGGTGACATATTTCTCTTCATATTCGCGCTTATTGTCTCAATTGCCGGGCACAGCAAGGCGGTGCTGTCTGAATCTGTATATCAGCTGAGCGATGTGCTCAGCGGAACAATGTTGCTGTTCGGCGTCTGGAGCTCGCTCAGACCGGCGGATGAACTGCACCCTTTCGGTTATGGTCTTGAACGATTCTTCTGGTCATTCGTCAGTGCTGTTTTCGCTTTCTCCGTAAGCGGAGCGGCTGTAATGGCATACGGCATAAACGGCATCCTTCAGCCCTACGTAATCACAGACTGGCAGTACAGCGTATTAGTGCTCATAGTCACGATGATAGTGAGTGCCCTCAGCCTTGCATACCTAATGCACCGGATCAGGCACCATTATGCAAACACCACGAGCATCATAGATAGATATCACCAGGGCGTGAGAACGGTCCTGTTTCAGGATGTGATGAGCATAGTTTCGAGCATGGTGGCCATCGGCGGCATTTCTCTGTCTGTTTACGAAGGTAACTCGCGATTCGACGCCATAGCGGCTGTCGCCAATGGTGTTCTCCTTCTGATAACTGGATTGACTCTCGCTGCAGAAGGCAGGGAACTGCTTATCGGGAAGGGATTGTCGAAGGCCCAGATGTCCAACATAACACAGGCGATCACGAAATTGCCTTCCGTCAATCTGGTGAGAGACATCAAGACGGTATATATCGGGCCGGAAAGCCTGATGATGCTCATCAGAATCAACTTTGCTGACAATCTGACCACAGATGAGCTCGAGAAAGCCATAGACAATGTGCAGCATCATCTGAGAAGCAAGGTGCCGGAGCTGAAGAACGTCATAGTGGAACCCGAAAGTTGAAACACGCAATCCGACAACGTGCAAGCACCGGGATTTGCGTGACAAGTGTTATCTATTTCCGGAAGGCTCAGCAGTGAACCGTGAGCTTAACATACACGCTTGCCGCAACGGCCGCTCTATCCTGCTTTTTCATTGCGTCAGCTCAGGATCTCAAGTCCAGGGAAGTGGACGACGTGATGTGGATTGCATCAGGCACTGCAGGCCTCGTGCTTTCGGCATACGCGCTCATCACAGCAGATGCCGGCAGCTTCCTACCTGTGTTTACGATTGCATTTCCTGCCTTCCTGTTTGCAGACATGTTTGCTGACTGGGAACGTTTGCGCGGAAAGACAGGAACGATGCTGAGATACACTGGAGGTAGCATCTGCGCACTTTCCACTTTCGCCTCGGCCTATGCTTTTTCAAGCACGATCGTCGTCGATGCGGTTGCCGCCGGATCCCTGTGGATACTGTTCATTTTCCTGCTCTTCCATCTAGATGTGATAAAAGGAGGAGCAGACGCAAAGGCACTGGTGTGCCTGGTTCTGCTCTATCCGGAGTATCCGCAGCCCGTCCTGGGCCATGTGCTTCCTGCATACGCCTCTTTCACGTTCCCGTTCTTCATCAACACGCTGCTGCTGGCGGCAGTCATCTCTCTTGCAATACCACTCCTTCTGCTGTTTAGGAATGCAGCAAAGGGAGATGCAGTGCTGCCATTCATGTTTCTGGGTTACAGGAAGAATCTAGATGATGTCGTTCTAGAGAAAGAGTGGCTGATACAATATCCCACGGACGATGGTACGCCTGTCAGGCTGAAGAAGCTTGGTTCATTCGACGACGGACAGATGCTCGAAAGTGCAAGAACCGCAGGATGGAAAACGATATGGGTTTCACCAAAGATTCCTTTCATAGTTCCATTGACAATTGGCCTCATATTCACGCTCATGTTTGGAAACGTTCTTCTCTATTTCTGACTGATGCGCGATAATTGCAGCCCGTTATGAAACAGCTGTCGCAGAGAGGTGTTTTCCGACACAATTCCTTCGCAAACTCCACAATGAGTCCATGGAACAGAGCGTAGTCATGTGCGTCACCTTCGACGGATGCCTCGACGATCTCTTTAACCCGCAGATAGGTCGACATTCCGTCGATCGCGCCAGTCCTGCTCAGGAACCGTTTAGCGTACGAGTCAGCGACAAACACAGCCTTGCCGCACGCATAAAGCAGTATCGCATCCGCTGTCTCTTCACCTATACCGTGGATGCGCAGGAGCTGTTCTCTCAACTCTGCTTCAGGGGCTGCAGACATGAGTGCCATTTCGCCACCGAACGTGCTAAGAAGGAACAGGGAAAAGAGTCTCAACGTCTTCGACTTGCGTCTGAATGAACCGCTTGGCCGTATTAGCACTTCCAGCTCTTTGCCTGATGACGTAATACGCTCCGGCGTCATCATGCCGCTGGCCTTCATATTGGAAATGGCAGCCGCAGCATTCTTCCAGTTGGTATTCTGTGTCAATATAGCGCCGACGGCCACCTCGAACGGTCCATCTGCAGGCCACCAGTCTTTCAGAACATAGTGACGAGAGAGCTGCCGGAACATCTGATTTACAGCGGCGTGATTCTTCGCACCACTGTCATGCTGTGCCCTGCGCGAGGCTGTCATATCCCTCTTCATTCAATTTTCGCCTCTGTCCGCCGTCAAGCAGATGAACACCACTTCCCGATTTTACTCTGCCTATGACGGTGAAGTCCAGCGCCTTTTCCTTCCTTAATCGTGACAGCGCGCTGTCGCGACTAACAGTGAAGAGCAATTCATAGTCGCCCCCCCAGTACAGGAGCATATTCTCGCGTTCCTCTTCACTGACATTCAGCTTTTTGAGCCTGTCGTCAACGGGTATCGCCCCGCGGTCTATTTCTATACTGACGCCGCTTGCCCTGCTCACGTACCACGCGGACAAGGCAAGCCCGTCCGTTATATCCATAGCTGCCGTCACTGCGCCACTTTCTGCCAGCTTCATGCCCTCAGCGACTCGGGGAAAGGGATTACAGAGCCGCCCCGGATTGTCAGATAATCCCCGGTTGAGGGAATAATAAGCACTGGAAGCGGCGCCGAGCTTTCCGGTGACTGCCAGGTAGTCGCCTGAGCGAGCGCCACTCCTAAGCATTGGCTTCGCGATCGCCTTCCCACATACAGTGATGGAGGCGGTAAGCTCATATGCACTCTTTGTGTCGCCGCCTAGGACTCTCACACCATATTCCTCCGCTGCGCGCGATATCCCCCTCGCAAATTGGATGACGTCCGTGTGACACATCGAATGCGGGATGCCAATAGAAACCAAAGCAAATTCCGGCTTCCCTCCCATCGCCGCGATATCGCTTAAATTGACGGCCATTGCCATTCTGCCCTTCTGTTCCGGATTCCTGCAGTATCTGAAATGGGCAGACTCCGTCAGCATGTCTGATGTAAACAGCAGTGTCTCGCGGCCCATCTTCACGACTGCGCAGTCGTCACCCATGCCGGTAGGGGAAGGAGGTGACTTGAATACATGTCTCAACAAATCCACGAGTTCTCTTTCTCTTATGTTTTTCAGCTAATCAACGTCCACTTCAGCACTGTGAACCGCTAAATCACTTTCAACCTTTTCCTTTTTCCTGCATTCCATGCGCAATCGCAGTACCTAATCCCATAAAATACCTGAAAGAACCTTACCATACAGGTGGCGATCATATGGCATGTGATGTGAACATCAGGAATCTGAAGCAGGTGGTGTTAAAGGACGGAATACTGATTGAAAGCTCTACCGGCGTTGGAATGGTGGCAGGTATAGCCGCCAGCCACATAATAGCAAGTTATGGCATGGACCAAGTTGCCGCGATGGATTCGGATGATTTCCCTCCAGTGTCAATTGTGTACAACGCAAGGCCCAAGCTTCCGTCACGTGTATATTGCTCCGAAGCGAAGAATCTGGCCATATTCACAAGCGAGATACCCTTGCCGGTGAAGACACACAGGGCCGTTGCCAGCTCCCTTCTGAAATGGGGATTGAATGCCGGATGCAGGACATTCGTTTCGCTCGACGGCATACCTGCAGAGAAGAACAACAGAGCAGAAGGCGAGAAACCGCATCTATGGGCGGTTGGCACGACGGATACCGCGAGAAGTTATATTGAAAGGGCTGGTCTCGAGCAGCTGCAGACGGGAATGATATCAGGCACATCTGCAATAATGCTCAACGAAGGTAGAGTGAGCAAATACGATGTCATAGGCCTTTTTGTGGAGGCAAGGGAGGACATACCTGATGCTACTGGTGCCGCCATGCTAGTCCAGGGGCTCAACATGCTTTTCAGTCCGTTGAACTTCGCCATAAAACCACTGCTGGACGAGGCGAAACAGATTCAATTGCAGATAGAGCATATGAGGAAACAGGGAGAACCTGCGACAAAGGAATCATACAGCATATACGGGTGATTTCTGCAGATTAATCCCTAACTCCCGCTGATTTACGTAATCTGTCCTGCTTATTGACATTTTTGAGTTCAAATTGATCGACAGATCTAAATAGTAGATTGCCTATATACGCTATTGTGGCTGACATACCCGACTGGGCACTGAAGTACAGGGAGAAGGGTACCGAGATACGGTATCTCAACGGACAGTACTACCTCTACCGTGTAACAAGCAAATACGATCCGGCGATAAAGAGATCCAGGAAGATTACACTCGAGTATCTCGGCAAGATAACACCAGACGGCCTTCTGAAACCGAAGGCAATCAGGGTGATGGACGAACTACAGTACATAACAAACAGGGAGTATGGTGCATCGAGCTTCATACTCTCCGAATGCTCGGACACAATAGAATTGCTGAGAAAGCACTTCCCCGACGAGTGGAAGGAGATCGCAGTCTGTTCGATAGTGCGGTTCTTCCATTCTGCGCCGATGAAGAACATGCTCCTGCACTATGTGTCATCGCATCTGTTCGATGCGATACCGGATGCAAGGGTATCTCCCGAGAGCGTAAGCAACCTGCTGCACTACACTGGACTGCGCAGGCAGCGTGTCGTCGATTTCATGTCA
>JAHEAA010000029.1 GCA_019721035.1 Candidatus Sysuiplasma acidicola | reverse complement strand
CGGCTGGCACCCGTCTTACCCGGCCCTTACTTCTCTTGCTTTTTAGGCAAAAGAACAGCTAACGCTAATGCGTTAGCACTTGGAATTCCCTCATCGTGGTTTCCCACATTGTGAAGTTTTCGTAACTGCTGCGCCCCGTAGGGCCTGGACTCGTGTCTCAGAGTCCATCTCTGGGCTTCCTCTCCCGAGGCCCATACCCGTCGTAGGCTAGTGGGTTCGTTACACCCACTACTACCTGATAGGCCGCAGACCCATCCTCAGGCGCCGAAGCTTTTGTCCTGAGTGCGTTCCAGCATCCCAGAACTATGGGGTATTATTCTCAGTTTCCCGAGATTATCCCCCACATGAGGGCAGGTTATCCGCGTGTTACTGAGCCGTGCGCCGAGGGCTTACCCCTCTCGACTCGCATGTCTTAATCGAATTCCAATAGCGGTGCCCGCCGGCAGGATCGACCGGAATCTGGCCACACGTAGTGTGGCTGGGCAATCGCCCGATATTACTATAAATTGGCAAAGAGACACTCACATCAACCAACAACGTCAGAATCGAGAGATCACGGCTAGCCGGGGTTCTCGATTCCCCACATATGTGAACGGTTACGAATGGATTTGCGTCACAGCAGGCATTATGCCAGCTCACAATCTCGCCGGTAATCCGTTCAGTAAAAGAACCATACTTCGATTCACTATTTATTGCTTACGATTGACTTCTTGCTGATCGCGGTGTGTTTCGAAGTATCTGTCGTAATCGTAATCCGCACACGGTCATATCTTATGCCCCCGCATTCGCAATTCGCACTGTTCAAGAGTTACGGCCATAATCCGGTTTCCTTTCCTTCAGATGAACTCTGCAACACATTTCCTGCTATTTTTCCGTGCTCCCGGAATCCGCGAATTATCAGGCAGCGAGAACAAGGAATAAGTACTCAGGTATTTTATTGTCGTGCATGAAACTCAGACCTCTTGGAAGAAGTTCGCTCAGGGTATCGGAAATCGGTTTCGGCGCCTGGGCGATAGGAACCAACTGGTGGGCGGAAAACAGTCAGGAAACGGAGTTGAAAATGCTCGAGACGGCTCTCGAAGCGGGCATCAACTTCTTTGACACTTCAAATGTATATGGTGACGGAAAGAGCGAGAGGATACTCGGCGCATTCCTGCATGGAAGGAGGGAGGATGTAGTAATATCGTCCAAGTTCGGCTACGACATCGATGCCGAACGTGTCGGAGGAATGCATTCCGAACGCCCCCAGCGATTCAGCCCTGAATATCTCAGAGCATCGCTGAAGCGGAGTCTTGCAAACCTTCAGACAGATTACCTCGATCTCTATGAGCTGCACAATCCAAAGATGTCGGCAATCGAAAATGATGAACTCTTCGAAGAGCTGGATCGCCTTGTGGATGAGAATGCAATCCGCTCATACGGCATCGCGCTCGGCCCGGCGATAGGGTGGAAGGAGGAGGGACTGAAAGCCATACGCGAAAGGGGAATATGTGCAGTTCAAACGGTTTACAACGCGCTGGAACAGGATCCCGGGAACGCACTGTTTTCGGAGTGCACTGCTCACGGCGTTTCCGGTCTCGTTCGCGTACCTCATGCGTCCGGCGCACTCGACGAACGCTACGATCCAGGAGAGAAACTCCGCTCTGACGATCACAGGAATTACAGACTGAAGAAGTGGCTGGAGGACATGCGCCCATACACGATCATGCTCAAAGAGCTTGCAGAGAGCAAAGACATGTCGCTGACACAACTCGCAATTTCCTTCTCTCTTTCGAATCAGGCTGTTGCGTCGGTTCTGCCTACCTTTACGGGCATCGAAGATATTGAACTGTTTGTTTCAGATCGCAGTATGAGATTACTTTCCGCTGCGGAGATGGGCAGGATAAACAGCATATATGATGAAGCGAGGCGCGTGGCAGAATCTGCTGCCACTACAACCTGAAATTGAGCATATCCTTCCTGCTGGCACCTTCTATCATCATGCATCTATTCATCACAACAACGATGCCCTCAGATTCTGCTCTGGCCGCCGCATTATCATCGCGGATTCCAAGCTGCATCCATATCACGTGCGGCGTTCCGAACTTTTTCTTCATTTCAATCGCTTCGTCAACTATCGGCGGAACATCGGCGGAGGGGCGGAATATGTCAACTATGTCTAACTGTGACTTGATTTCGTCCGGCAGGTGTGTTATGGACGGATAAGCTTTCAAGCCCAAAATCTCGGTTGCTGTGGGATTCACAGGCACTATTGTGAATCCCCGATCCAGGAGAAATTTAGCGACTTTGTAACTGTCCTTCGACTGATCCTTCGAAAGACCAACAACAGAGACCGTCCTGTGCTTCGTGAAAATTCCGTCTATGGTGCTTTCATCCATGTCTGCTCACCTATGACCAGCAGGCACATGCTGTTACAAATTCCTATCTAATTTCTCTCTTGTGTGCTGCATTAACGTGGAAAACATGTGTGCGGCTGTCCGTTCATTGCCAACTCAATAGATCATTTTTTCCTTTTACCGCTCATCTTCGCTTCGAGGGACTCTGCCAGATATCGCAGCTCCCTGACTTCTCCCCTGAGTCTGTTTACTTCCTGCTTCAACAGCTCCCGCTCATTTCCGGGCTTTTTTCTTCTTATCGACTCGACGGCGTCGTACGCCTTTCGTTTCAACCTTCCGTCTCTTTCAGTGCGGATCAGGTGCTCGAGTTCCGGCACTCCGTCAAGGTTTCCTGTAAGTCGCACTGCATCTATGGCCGCATCTCTGTATCGCAGATTCTCATCCTTCAACTGGAGATAGACGAACTCCCTGACCTTTCTGTCGTCTTTGCCGAGCATTGCTATGGCCCGCAGTGCTGCACTCCTCACCCTCCAGCTGTTCCTCCTGTGAGTGTATGTCTTAAGCGCAACCACGTCCTCCTCTCCTCCACATTCTCCATAAGCGGACAGTGCGGCCTGTCTGATGACATCGAGATGGGATGACATTCCAAGTGCCTTTCGAAGCACAGGTTTGGCGTCGTAGTCATATAATTTTGAAATGGCAGTGACTGCTTCCGAAGCAACAGCGTAGCTTCTGTCTTCCAGACACTTTCTCAGGATTTCGGCAGAAGAAGAATCCCTGTAATTGCCTATCGCCGCCACAACCTGTTTCCTAGCTCTTGTATCCTTCACCTGCAACGAAGAATGAAGTGCATCGAGGGCGTCTTTTCTGTTCAGCCTGCCCAGGGAATATGCACATGCGTGATGAACTCCCCAGAAGTTATCCTTCTTGAGTTCGGCCTGAAGTGCGTCAACCGTCTTCTTCGCAGATACTGTCGACAATTCCAATGCTGCCTGTATTTTCTCGAACGCTTCGCCTGTCCTGAGCTGATTCAGCGCATCCTCGTGCGGTCTGACATACTCCAGTTTCTTCAGTATCTCATTATGCGGATCAATGCTGACGAAGGAGGGTCTATCCTCTACGTCGAAAACAAACTTCTCTTCTCTCTCCTTCAGGCGAATCCTGGTGTTTTTTCTCTTTCCATCCTTCGAGCGGATGGAAACGGTCATCAGGATGTTGAACACCGGTGTGAGGTCGTCTATTTCTTGAATCTGTTTGAAGCTCAGCTTAACCTGTTTCGTTTTTGAGCTGTATTCGTATTCCACTCTTATTTCTGGATATCCTGCCGAAAATACCCATTTATCGAAGAACCACTGCATATTCCTGCCCGTGGCATCCTCAATCGATCTGATGAAATCGGCTGTTTCGACACTTCTGTACATGTTATTCTGGCAGTATCTGTTGATTGATCGGAAAAAAAGTTCGTCCCCCAGTTCCTTCCGGAGCATATGCAGAACCAGGGCTCCTTTCTGGTAGGTGGTCCTGTCGAACATTTCCGTAGGTATCAGGTATTCTCTCTGCACAACCGGTCTTCTGTAGTTTTCCGCGTCTTCCTTGAAGTAATTCTCTGCCTGCTGATAAAGAAACATTTCCAATTCCTCTGCCCCTTCATCATGCTCCCTGAACAATCCATCGAAGTATGTTGCGAAACCTTCGTTGAGCCAGACATTAGACCAGTCCTTTGTGGTAAGCAGGTCACCGAACCACTGGTGTGCTAGTTCGTGGGCGACAAGACCGTGACTTGGAAAATCGGTTTCGGCTCTCTCATCATGCAGTGTTTCGTCGGTTTGAGTGGTCGCGCTTATGTTTTCCATCCCTCCCCATATGAATTCAGACGCGGCTACCTGGGCATACTTTTCGTACGGATAGTCCACGCCGATGAGTTTTGAAAAATGCTCAATCATCTTTGGCGTCTTGTGGAACGATCTCCTGGCTTCTTCCTCTCTTCCTTTCTGGACGTAATATTGTACGGGTATGGACTTCCATTTGTCCTCTATTAAAGCGAAATCGCCTATGGCAATTGAGTTTAGATAACTGGAATGAGGCGCACTTTCGCCCCATACAAATGTCTTCATGCCGGATTTCCTGTCCTCGACAGTTTTCAACAGTCTGCCATTTGAAACGGCAATCAGCCCCGGCGCCACAGTTATCCATATTTCAGTCGTGTACTTCATATTCGGATAGTCAAAGCACGGAAACCAGTAACTGGAGAATTCATCTTCCCCCTGCGACCATGCCTGCAGTGCTCTCGCGGGATGATCATCATCCGGCGTGACGAAATAGATGCCCGCCTCCGGTCTGCCGCTGTATTTTAAACCGACATCGATCTTTTTTCCCTCAATTTTTCCCGGCGATATGTGCAATTTTCCTCCCACATGCTCGAATTTTGCCTGTCTGCCCTGGCACGTTACTTCCTCTATGTCCAGTTCCTTTGCATCAAGCACAATTTCATCGAGCGAGACGAGATCCAGTTTCTCCAGATTGTATTCGACCTTTCCTTTGATGCTTCTTTCTGTAATGTGGACTGCTATCTGCAGTTTCATGTTGATTATTCTGAAGTTTATGTCTCTGGGGTACATGGGCTTGGCGTTGGGAAGTTCGAATCTGCTTCTGACCTCATTTGGTTCATATTCAAGACCGATCGACATCGGGGAGCGTTAACTGGGATGGCAATTTAACTCTTTGTGAACCGAAAAATAACATGTTTTGGCTGTGGGACGAACGTTGTTGTTTGTTAGGACGGTTTTCTGGGTTGCAATGTTTAGCATCCGCACTGATTAAATATTAGTAGCATAATGGCAACAAATAACCGAGGATGCAGATGTCCAGAATGCACTCAAGCAGAAAGGGGAAGGCCGCGTCAAGGAAACCCATGGTTTCGTCTAGCCCTTCCTGGGTACAGTCACAACCCGAAGAGGTCAAAGAACTTATAATACAGATGGGGAAGCTCGGAAAACCACCTTCACAGATAGGTCTCTCGTTACGTGACCAATATGGCATACCCAACGTTCTTCTGCTGACTGGAAAAACGATAGTGCAGACACTCGAGGAGGCCGGCATTACCGCTCCGATTCCGGAAGATCTTTCGTCCCTTATTGAAAGGGCAAAAGGGGTGGCTCAACACATCAGTGAGAACAGAGGCGATTTGAGTTCGACAAGGGGTCTGCAACTTATCGAGTCCAAAATCAGAAGGCTGTCAAAGTACTATATCAGGGAAGGCGTGATTCCTTCAAGCTGGAAGTATACATTCGAGAGTCAGAGATCAAAGAGTTGATGCTTCGGGTTTGGAAGCAGTTCATTGTATTGATTGGAGTACAAACTCTTTCATCGACTGTGGAAATTTTCTAACGGAGCCCACTGTTTACAACAACGATTTTCATTGCTTCACAATTACTTCAGGAATTGCCGGCTCTGAAAACTGCGTTCGAGGCATTGACACCGGGGCGGCAGAGAGCATACATTCTCCCCTTTTCTGCGCCCAAATTGTCCAAGACCAGGGAATCGAGGATCGAGAAATATGTGCAGAAAATTCTTAATGGAAAAGGTTTGAATGATTAACGCCCTCTGTGATTGGGTTCCGACCGGCATTATCGCCTGAGATCGAACCTGTCCAGGTTCATTACCTTGGCCCAAGCTGCCACAAAATCCTTCACGAACTTCTCTTTTCCGTCGTTGCTTCCGTAGACCTCGGCAACTGCGCGCAACTCAGAGTGTGCCCCAAAAATCAGATCAACACGGCTCGCTGTCCACCTGATCTTCCCGGTCTTTTCATCCCTCCCTTCGAAAAGAGTCCCCGATTCATTCTTCGCTTTCCATGTGGTACCCATGTCAAGCAGGTTGACGAAGAAGTCGTTGGTAAGCACACCGGGACGCTCTGTAAATATGCCATTCGGAGAATGACCGAAATTCGCATCCAGTGCCCTCATTCCTCCAACCAGAACAACCATCTCTGGTACCGTGAGGGTGAGAAGTTGTGCCTTGTCAACGAGCAGGAATTCTTCATTCTTCACTCCTCCGGAATCAAATGTGTAGTTACGGAAGCCGTCAGCTTTGGGCTCCAGTACGGCAAAAGATGCTGCATCAGTCTGCTCTTCCAGAGCATCCATCCTTCCCGGGGCGAACGGTACTTTGATGCTGAACCCTCCATCACCGGCAGCCTTCTCTATGGCAGCGTTACCCGCAAGAACTATGATATCTGCAAGTGATATCTTCTTGCCGTCTTTTGCCTTGGAGTTGAATTCTTCCCTGATTGTTTCCAGGACGTCAAGGACTCTTTTCAACTGTTCCGGTTCATTGCATTTCCAGCTTCTCTGCGGCTCGAATCTTATGCGTGAACCGTTGGCGCCTCCTCTCTTGTCGCCGCCCCTGAATGTCGAAGCCGAGGACCACGCCGTGTACACAAGCTCACGTGCACTAAGACCCGAATTGAGGATGGCACCCTTAAGTTCGGACACGTCCCTTTCATCCACCAGTTTGTGATCAACCGCCGGAATCGGATCCTGCCATATTAGATCTTCAGCAGGCACCTCAGGCCCGAGACATCTCACCTTCGGCCCCATGTCGCGATGTGTTAGCTTGAACCATGCTCTTGCAAATGCATCGGCAAACTCGTCCGGATGTTCGAAATAACGCTTGGAGATATTTCCATAAATTGGGTCAAAACGCAGTGAAAGATCTGTGGTGAGCATAGTTGGTGAGTGACGCTTATTCGGGTCGTGCGCATCCGGAACTGTATTTGCTCCCGCGCCATCCTTGGCGACCCACTGATACGCACCAGCAGGACTCTTTGTAAGCTCCCACTCATAACCAAAGAGTGTTTCAAAGAAATTATTGCTCCACTTTGTGGGTGTTCTTGTCCAAATGACTTCCGGCCCACCACCAATGGCGTCGCCGCCTTTACCGGACCTGTATGTGCTTACCCATCCTATTCCCTGATTTTCTATCGGCGCGGCTTCCGGTTCCGGACCGACGTAGGAAACGGGGCCGGCTCCGTGGGTCTTTCCGAAGGTGTGGCCTCCCGCAATGAGTGCAACTGTCTCCTCATCGTTCATCGCCATTCTGGAAAATGCTTCCCGAATGTCCTTTGCTGCTGCAAGAGGATCTGGAACGCCATTCGGACCTTCTGGATTGACATAAATGAGTCCCATCTGTACTGCGGCGAGCGGCTTTTCAAGTTCTCTATCCCCTGTGTAGCGTTTATCGCCAAGCCACTGCTCTTCGCTTCCCCAGTAGACCGATTCATCCGGTTCGTAAACGTCTTCCCTGCCGCCACCAAATCCAAAGGTCTTGAAACCCATGGTCTCCAGCGCCACATTGGCGGTAAGGATGATCAGATCGCCCCATGAGATCTTTCTGCCGTATTTCTGCTTAATTGGCCAGATGAGCCTTCTGGCTCTGTCCAGCAGTACATTGTCAGGCCAGCTGTCGATAGGTGCAAAGCGCTGTTGCGCCGATCCGCCGCCGCCTCTCCCGTCACCGATCCTGTATGTCCCGGCGCTGTGCCATGCCATCCTGATAAACAGGGGCCCGTAGTTACCGAAATCGGCGGGCCACCAATCCTGCGACTTGGTCAGCAGCTCGGCTATGTCCTTCTTCAATGCCGCATAATCCAGGCTCTCGAATTCCTTTCTATAATCAAAATCCCCGCTCATCGGGTTGGATTTGGATGAATTTTGCCGAAGAACCTTTAGGTCCAATCTGTCTGGCCACCATTCTTGAATATTTCTTGCCCTTTTCCTGTCGCCCTTATCTGCGGAACCACTTTCATTCATCAGTTTTACCTCCTCTGGTTGCATTGTTTAACTTATGTGCGGAAACACATTACAGCAGCCCTGTCCAATTCATATCTGTGTATCTGCCCGAATATGTGCCGTACATCTCTGCCATTATATGATGCTCAGTTATCCTCTGATTCTGTTGCCGGTTTCACACATCAATTCCTGATTAATAAGATTGCGCGTTTTTTTTGCCCGTCATGGCATCCGAAACACGTTGCACACAATTGGACTGCCATTGTGCCTGGAAGATACTCTTGATTCTTGCATTAGCTCAAGGTGCTCGATGAGTTTCTCTGGAAACAAACGCGTCTCTGTGGCGCCCAACTACCCCGCAAAGAAGAAACGATGGAGAATCGCAGATTGATGGGTCCGCCCAGACTTATACCATATATCGGTATAAGACAAATATAGTTTCTTATCGTCCCTCATAAATGGTAGTCACAGATATAAGATGTGATATCTTGATAGGACACGAGGCTGCCTGTGATTTCGCAGACCTGTGAATGTGATCCCGAATAAACGATGTGAAGTAAGAGCTGAAGCCTACTACACGACGCAACCATTCAGACTGTCAACCGACAGCCATCTAAGCAGAAATGGAACTGATGAGCGATTCGCATGCCAATATCGGTTGTTTCATTTCAAGTTTTCGAAGGCCATGAAAGCACACCAGAGTAGACAATGGACTACTTTTTCCCCATCCTGAAGAGTTCAAACACGAGTGTGGAGAGCGAAGCGGCAAAACTGAAGGACAGTTCGGTGTGAGCAAGTCTCACACACTCCTCGACTCGAGACCGGTGAAACGGGGCAGGAAGGCATTCGATCGCACCTGCCACTTCACCTTCATCGCCGGCCAGTTCGCATCGGCGATTCGGGCACAGCACGGTGTCAGGCAACATCTCGGCTGCCTGACATACATCACAGCGTAACAGGGCCGGGGATACGGTTCATGACAGCGAGTCGGCAGCCGTGAGGCACGATCTGAATCATGCACTCACGGCGGAAACACATATTCCTGTCTGTTTTCACACTAGATTCGCGCCGTAACTGCACCATCAGGACGGCTGTTTGGCCCGCATGTGCATGGAATCATACATTCACGTTACCGAATAAAGATGAAATAGGTCGTTCCTTTTTTACCCACCCTAACATGTTAGTCTAACATGTCAAATAAAGGTTTGTCCTTAAGGTTTCAAAAGGAGGTGACTTGGTGGAAAAGTCCGGGTTGGTGAAATCCCCCGAATATAAGTTTGACCACAATGTGTGGTGGAAAGAAAGCGACTTGAACCCTTGGCAATGCTGCTTTGGAATTTAAACAGATTCTAATAAAGTGACCCCTGTAATCGTTTCCCGACTTAGGGGTCACTAATATCTTCTTGGAAAATCAAATAAGGTGGATTGGTACAAAATGAGAAGTCTTTTGCTTAAACCTAATGTGAAACTTGTTAAAACGAGTCAAGGTGGATTGTTATTCGACAGAAGTAACGGTATGCACATGTTGCTTACTGGAACAGAAAGCTTTGTTTTGTCAATGTGTGATGGTAGTAGAACGGAAGAAGACATAGTGATTGAAGTTGAAAGAAACTACGGTAAAGATAAAGAAAAATGCAGGGAAGACGTCAATGCTTTTCTGACTTCTGTGAGTAATAAAATACTCATAACCCTTCCACAACGAATTCAACTCAATAAGTCATTACCTGATCCGAGTCAATTCCTATCGATCAGACCAGAAAGGGCACTAATACCAGAGAAGATCATGACTTTAGGAATTTCTCCGTCGTATGCCTGTTCACTCAAATGTATATGCTGTTTTGCGATGGCAGGAGACAGCCTGACTCCCCCAAAATCCATGGACTTCAACCTCGTAAAGAGAGTCCTCAGGGAAGCAGCTGATTTAGGGGCAGAAAGACTGGATATTGGCGGTGGGGATCCGATAGATTACAGGTACCTTACAACTATGGTAAAGGAAGCTTTTGAACTAGGCTATCGTGACATAACGGTTTCTACAAAAGGTGTAAACGTCACTTCCAACGTTGCGAAGAATCTGCGTCTGTCAGGATTAGACAGGATTCAAATGAGCATCGACACAATGGATCCATCATTGTACGATTCAACTGTTGGGAGGAAGGGGATGTATGAACGAATGCTCAAAGGCTGGTATAATCTAAAAAAGGAAGGTTTTCACATCACAAACAGGGCAACGATTACCAAACAAACAGTGGGAACTACACTGGATCTTTTTGAGCGACTCTATTCTATGGGCATTTACGACGTTAGAGCAATTGGCACTCAATTATTTGGAAGAGCAACACAAGATATGCTGCCTCCGCTTGATGCGATGATGAAATTAAGGAAAGATGCCGCCCTCTTGAGCGCTGATTACGCAAATTCTCATTGGTTTGTTGGGGATGCGAGATTCGGAGATCCGTATCCTTGTGAGGGTGACATTTCAAGAACTTGGGTACATCCCGATGGGAGAGTGTCACTGTGTGACGTAGCAGGCTCATATCTAGACGACTATCCTGTTTTTGTGTTTGGGAATATTAAGAATGAATCGCTTGAAGACATTTGGAGGAACAAAATACCAGCATTGTTCAGAACAATCCGAGATCCTAGGTGCAATTCGTGTCCAATTGCCTCATCATGCAGAGGCGGTTGCCCTCTTTTCGCGGCGACGACCCAGGGAGACGTGATGAAAGCAGTACCAACTTGCAATATTCTTGAGAGTCAGGCTTGACGCTAATTGGAAAATGTCGCAGGCTTCTTGACTCAAAGACAGACTTTAGTTTCCTATCCATTTGCGGATCAGGTGAAAACATGGAGGCGCGGGTTGAGGAAGAGGTATTACCGCTATCTCTGAGTTTCAGGTTATTCGCGACCTCAAAATTCTTCATCGCTGTAGGTGGTGGCCTCTTTTCGGTTTTTTTCCCCTGGATGGTTCTGTCCATCACTGGTTCATCCCTTTTCACCGGCATTGCAGAAGGGCTCATTTCCATTCCTCTGCTTCTGAGCTTCTTCACAGGAACTTTCGTCGACAGAACTGTTGCTAAGAAAGCAGTCTTCCTGATGGGTGTAGTCGGACTGGCGGCTGCAGGCGCCATACTCATTATCTCCATTGAATCAAAACTCTACCTCTTATTCTCCGTCTCTATACTCGCAGCCGCATTTCTGTATGGATTGAGCGATGATGTCCAGGACACTTCAGCCTCTTTTTTTGACAAATCACTATTGAGAGGGAACCAGATAAAGAAAGGTTCTGCGGTAAGGAGGGCCATAGCATCTTCTGCCATTCTGATTGGATATCTGTTATCTGCATATTTTATATATATCGGCTTCCTGTCTGCGATATTTGCTCTGATACTTCTCTTTCTTCTTTCTGGGGCTGTTTTTCTCCCGGTGCATTATGAGCTTCAAGTCAAACAGTCCAAGTCTATCCGCTTCTATCATTCGATGAAAGAAGGCTTCGCCGAGCTCCTGTCGAATACATTTCTGAAGGAACTTGTCATCCTGGCCATATTCGCTAATTTCTTCTTCGGCATGATATCCGTCGGTTTTGCCGTTCTGGTCAGATTATACTTCCATCTTCCGGTGCTCTATTATTCAATTGTGCTCATTTCACTGCAACTCGGTGCGATCGGTGGTAGTATTGTTTCAGGAAGGCTAAAGAGGCTAAGCGGGGCATTCCTTATACTCTCGCTTTTATTGTGGGGAATTCTCTTCTCGCTCATTGCGATCGTGTCTCTTTTCAAATACTACGATCCTATCCCCATAACCATATTTTTCATTGGGTTCATATCGGGGATCAACAATGTCGCATTGAATGTCATGATGCTTAAAAGGACATCTCAAGAGAAGATAGGAAGGATTTTTGGCTCTCTTAAGACAGCACTGGTAGGTGTGACATTTGCTTCAGGAGCGACTGTTGGCGCACTTATGAGCTTCATATCGCCCCCCATCGTAATTCTGTTAATGGGCTCCGGTATGCTCATATTGGCGGCTGTTGCACTATTGGGATTTGAAAACGTCAGAAAGACATCCATTTGATAAGTTTCCATGCGTCATCGGTTAAGCAGTGCCAGCATCTCCTGCATTGGCCCCATAGCCGCTCAGGGATTCTGCCGTCATCTGTAGTTTTTGTGCGGGATACCTTTTCTGCTTTGTCCGTTTGGTTTGGATACCATTTTCCTGCAAACACTTTGAGTAAGGCGACGATCGCTGGCAATTCTCAAGCGAGGATACGCAAATAGTCCTCTGATCAATCCTGGAGTTGGGAAACACATCTGTTACATCTGACTCGACAAATCTGAAGTATGCGCCGCAGCATCTACGCTTTATCATGTATTTCGGCTGCGAAATGGACCGGCAGTGTGATGCCCTCCACTGTCCTTGCACGTAATGAAGGGGCGCCAAGCCGGCTGTTTCCGCAGTCGGGACTGTTCTTGGCAAAGAAGGACGATTGAGCGACAGATGCCATCAAATACTGCTGGAAAAAATTACTTTGATGAAATTGGCAAATTCTGGACCGACACTTACAATTCAATCAGGGCGAACAGAAGTGGGGAATGTGCCGAGATACCTGGAGTTGCCAAACTGGTACGCTGACACTATCGAAACATCGCAAGTGAAATAAACCGATACACTTTCAGTTCAAAGGAGAATGGATAAATCATTACTCGATTTTCCTGACAGCATCTAACAGCTGATAAGTGGTCCTTTCATCATTGTGGAACGACGCGTGGACCAACATGCAGACCAGTGCAGTCTTGGACTTGGACAGTCTGTCAGGCAAATCACGGACGAAGCCGCGTACCACGGGATCGTCGATGTATCTTTGCACCGTTGCCTTAAGCTCCCTGATGTCTGAGAGTTCTTTCGTAAAAAATGATGTGCCTGTTGAGTATTTAATTATTCACCCGGGCAATCGAACAACTGCCTTGTCACGGTCAATTACTGAAACGAACTCCCAGCCTTCTTTCAGGTAGCTTTCGATTTCCTTCTGCGGAACAACTTTCTGCCTGTTTCCATTGTTCACCAGGTTGCTCACAACCTTTTGTTTTATGAGTTCAGATATTTTGCTTTCAGGAATCTGCTCTATTCCACCCAGGGCATCTATTTCTTCCTCAGTATATCCGATTGATTTCAGGATGACTGAATGTACGTGGGCGCCAGACTCGTGGTGGGAAGCAGATGTTTCCAGATATT
>JAHEAA010000028.1 GCA_019721035.1 Candidatus Sysuiplasma acidicola | reverse complement strand
GGTACTTTTCAGCTTTCGCTCACGCTACTACTGCGCTATCGGTCTCGGGTAGTATTTAGGATTGGAAGATTATGACTCCCAACTTCGCACGCAAAATCCAATGCGTGTTATTCTGGAACTCCAGGAATTTTCCCGGCAACTTGCCCCTACGGGGCTATCACCCTCTATGGCACTGCTTTCCAGCAGGTTTCAAGTTCATTGTAAGGAAATACCAGGGTCCTAACTCCACATCTCCCTCCGGTTACCCGGAGGGATTCGGTTTGTCCTGTGCCGCTTTCGGTCGCCCTTAATAACGGCATCTCGATTGATTTCTTTTCCTGCAGGTACTAGGATGCTTCGATTCCCTGCGTTCCCTGTCCTTACGGACTGCCTAAAAGGCAGGAAGTCCCATTCGGCGATTGCCGGATCAACGGCTCCTTGCGCCTACCCGGCACATATCGCTGCTTGGCACGGCCTTCTTCGGCTCCCGAGCCTAGCCATCCACCAAACGGCGTAGCTAACCACTGGCTATCGGCTCTGCACACGTCCAGACTGCAATTGACTGGCATCACCGACCACGAAACCTGCCTTCCACAGATTCCGGGTCTCTCCACTTCCTCGGTGAAGTTACTCGCCGAGTGCACGCGCCCTTATACTACGTCGGATCTAGCTCTTAAATTTTCCCAATGATTCCGCCCGAATCCTTTGGATTCCGGCGACCTTCAGAGGTAAATTCGGGGAGAACTTCCCCTTCGGCCCGACTGGGGGCTTACCGTCGAAGATGTTCCCCTTCTATATACCTTTCGGGTCTCGGATGGCAGATTCCATTAAGTGGGACTTGCGCAAAGAAGATTGCAGAGTACCGGTTACATTCGCAGCACAGGCGGTTTCTGTCAGACCTGCTTCGGCAGGCCCAGGCCGACTCCCGGTGGTACATGCCTTCATTCTTCAACGACCGTCAGGAGGCCGAAGTGCTCAGGAGGAACGGGTAATTGCGGAGATATTCGATTTGCTACGCATCATTATCAAAATGCCTGTACGGTACAGGAGGAGATAGAATGTTCAATCCGGGCGCGTCGAACCCACTGCTGACAATATTCTTGTTATGCAAAAAAGGTAATGCACCACGTAATAGTCTCTGTGGGCAAACAGCAAACCGGAGAATTGCGCAGCATTGGAAAATATTTTGCGCTGGCAGTCTGGGCCTGCGCGGTGACACACAGACACACATTTAGAGTTGACGTACGGGTGCGAGTATGCAGGCAAGTACACAGCACGGCAGTTCTCATCTACCCTGTTGCGACATCTTTCTATCAGCGGAATGAAGCGTTATTACTAAATCGCCAGGCTTTAAATTCGTTGAGCTGTCGAGTACAGCTGATGTCGTTCCATCCCTCACGAGCGCGATCGCCCTCTCATTTGCCTGCAGACTCAACGAAGAGAGTTTTGTCTCCTCGCTTATCTGTACTTCACCGAGGCCGATGCCTGCATCCTCCGTGACAAGATCCATCAGGAAACCGGCCCCTCCCGAGTCAAGTACAGCATTCGCGAGCATTCCGCCATGCATCTTTGAAAGTGGAATCACGGAATCAATCTTAGCATCTCTCATGATGTCGAAATCCTCGAACCGTGAGCATGACGCAATTACCTTGACCGACGGATTAAGTTCCCTGGATTTCAGCGTTACCATGATTGCCAGTTCGTCTGCCTGATCGGATATAACAAGTATGTTCGCATTTTCTATTCCGGCCCTCTTCAGTGTGTCCGTAGAGAGCGGATTCCCCGATATCGCCACGATGCCGTTTGACTTGAGCGTTGATGCATCTGTGCTGTCATCGACAACAACATATTCGGCGTTATGCGCTCTGAGCTGCTTTATCAGCTCGTTGGTCGAGTCGTTGTAGCCCACAATAATTATGTGTTCGTCCATAGTCATACGATGCAGACCCCTGAATTCCATAAACTTTTTGTCGATTACCCAGGCAGATACTTCAGTTGCTATAAGTGCATAGGAGCTTATACCGAACAGGATCACGAAGAAGAAGACAAATCTTGCCATTGTGTTGCTGGGGTAAATATCACCATAACCAACGGTTGTGATTGTCTCGATCGTCCAGTAGAGTGAGAGAAAGAAACTATTTTTCTGCCCTGAAGGGAGGACAGGTTCGACATAATAGAAGGCTACTGTGCCGACTGAAACCACAATGGTTGCAAAGGCGATCAGGATTGCGGCTTTTCTGCTGCTGAAAACACCTTTAATCCTGTTCTTGATCAGGAATATCAACGAAAACAGTTACAACCAAGCCTCCTGTTTGTGGTTGTAGAACCGGGCAGTAGTTAAAAATTATTGTTGAACGGGCCCGCCGCCTGTTCCGCCAATAATTCACCCCGTTAGACACTGTTCGTCAGCCCTGAAATGGGTCAAACAGGGTTATCGCTATTATTGCGAAACTGTTTATTGGAAAGAGTCATTCTTTACTCCGAGAATGGATGATTCGATGGTTTTCGGCAAGACGGTAGCGGATATAGTTGTGGAAAGACTCACAGGATGGGGAGTGAAGAGGGTATACGGCATCCCGGGCGACGCGATAAACACAATAATGGATGCAATCAGGAAAAGCAAGGATATTGAATTCATACTCGTAAGGCACGAAGAGGCAGGCGCCTTTGCAGCTTCGGCGGAGGCGAAACTTAGTGGAAAACTAGCCGCATGCGTTGGAACTGCAGGACCCGGATCCATACACCTGCTCAACGGACTCTATGAAGCGAAGACATCAAGAGTACCGGTGATTGCACTTACAGGGCAGGTCGACTCTGATCTTATAGGAACGGATTACTTTCAGGAAATCGATCTGCTCCGGCTCTTCTCCGACGTTTCCGTGTACAATCAGAGAATCGCTTCTCCGGACGATGCAGAGGTGGTAATTGAAACAGCCTGCCGGAATGCGGTTTCAATGAGAGGCGTATCACACATTTCCTTTCCCCTTGACATACCACGCAGAAAAGTGTCCAGGTCAGCACAGGAGACTTCGGTAACTTACACTGAAGCGAAGCCAGTTGCCGGAGATGCAGATCTCGGAAAAGCGGCAGATCTGTTGAACAACGGAAAGAATGTCATTATACTGGCTGGAAGCGGCGCACGCGCAGCGGGAGACATTCTTATTGAGTTTTCAGAAAAAATAGGAGCTCCCATCTGTGTAACACTTCCCGGAAAGGGGTGCATTCCCGATGATCACCCCAATTGTCTTGGAGGGCTGGGGCTGATAGGCACTAGACCCAGTCAGAATGCGATGGAAGAGGCCGACACGCTACTGATGGTTGGTACGAGCTATCCGTACACTCAATTCCTCCCGGAAAAAGCAAGGACAATTCAGATTGATCTCGACCCGGGTAAGATTGGAAAGAGAAAACAGGTTGATGTCGCACTGCTCGGTGATGCGCGTGACACGATTGAACGGCTTCTGAAGCTTGTAAAAGCGAGGGACAAAAAGGAATTTCTTGAGCGTTACAGAAAGGAGATGGTTAAATGGAAGGAGAAAATCGACGACGATTGTGCTGACGGGAGAAAGCCGATCAGGCCGCAGATCGCAGCGAGAGCGCTTCAGGAAGAGCTTCCTGATGACGCGATAGTCTGTGTAGATGTGGGTAACGTGACGGTGTGGATTGCCCGTTACTTCAAATCCGGACGACATAAATTCATATTTTCCCCCTGGCTGGGAAGCATGGGCGTGGCATTGCCTTCAGCAATAGGAGCAGCGCTTTCCAATCCCGCCAAGAGAGTGGCAGCCTTTGCGGGTGACGGCGGCTTCACCATGCTCATGGGCGACTTCAATACGGCAGTGAAGTACTCGTTACCGATAGTCGTCGTAGTAATAAACAACGGCATTCTTGGAATGATCAAGTTCGAAGAGGAGGTAATGGGTCACCCGGAGTTTGGCATCGAGCTGCACAACCCGAATTATGCAGACTATGCAATAGCTTGCGGAGGTTTCGGCATTAGAGTGACAGAACCCGGTGAGGTCAGGAAAGCGATCAGGGCTGCAATTGATTCGGGGAAGCCGGCATTGGTAGAGATAATGGCTGACCCGCAAGAAAGGCCGATGCCGCCGAAGATCAAAAGCTCGCAGGCAATACATTACGCGACTGCCCTATTCAGGGAGAAGTTCGATTACTGAAAACCGTCATTTGTGCTTCTGTAACACTTGCCTGAAAGGTATGCGCGGTGCAGAGAGTGAACAGTCTGAAAGAGGATGCGAAACATGTCGTGATTTTGGGTGCAGGCTTTGCGGGTATAGAGGCAGCTAAGACTCTATCGGCAAGCAGGGCCGCAAGATTGAGAAAAATCAGAGTAACCTTAATCAGCGACAGGAATTACCATCTTTTCTCGCCTCTCCTTTATCAGGTTGCCTCAGGTCTCGCCGATCCATACCACGTCATACAGCCCGTCCGGGGTTGGGCAGGCAGATATGGAATTGAGTTTATCGAAGGAGTTGTGAAGAGCGTGGACCTTGAGCTCAGATTAGTGCGGACAGACGTAGCAGATGTCGTATTTGATTATCTCATTCTCTGCACCGGCTCCGAATCAAACGATTTTGGATTGCCCGGAGTGAGAGAGCATGCACTCTTTCTGAAAAAACTGAAGGATGGTGAGGCGATTCGTAACAGACTTCTGGGGTGTGTCGAGAGTGCTTCTGTCGGAACGGTTACCCATGATGAGCGGAGAAAGCTGCTTACTGTTGTCATAGCGGGCGGTGGCGCATCCGGCATTGAGCTTGCGGGAACGATAGCGGATTACCTCGGAATTCTGGGCAACTATTATGAAAGGCTGGACATGAGGAAGAGTTCCAGCATCATACTTTTAGAGGCTGACAGGAGACTCGCACCCGGTTTGGATGAAAGGATTTCCGATGTCTGTACGCGTGTATTGCAGAGAAAGGGAGTTACTTTGAAACTTGAGGCGAAAGTTGCTTCGATTGACGAAGAGGGCGTAAAGCTGCAGGACGGAACGCGTATTCGTGCTGCAACAGTGGTGTGGACAGCGGGAATCAAACCAGGCAAAGTGATATCAGATTTAGCCGGAAGCGGAGTGCAGAATAAAGACGGAAGACTGCTTGTGGACGAGAAGCTCAGGCTGCCTTCCGACACGCACGTTTACGTGGCGGGTGATTGTTCTTACGTTACCGGTGCGGACGGGCATGCGCTGCCGGCTACTGCGTCGACAGCAGTGCAGGAAGGAAAATTTGCTGGACGTCACATTGCACTGAGCATATCCGGAAGAGGCGGAGGTGCGGATGAAGCGTTCAAATACAGAGACAGGGGAGTGATGCTGTCTCTGGGAAGATTTGAGGGGGTGGCATTGTTTGGAAACGGCATATTCGTTCGTGGTTTTGCCGGCTGGATCGCCTGGAGATTCGTGCACATTGCACTAATAAGCACACTCAGGAGCAAACTTGGCGTGCTCTTTGACTGGACACTTGCCATTTTATACAGAAGAATTGTGAGCAGAACAGACTAGGGCTGAACAACCTTTTCCGCAGCCTTCGCAGAGGACCATCACGGATTGGCAGCTCGCAATAAAGCAACTGACCGCGGGAACAGGGCCAGGTCAAAATGATACAATTACCGGTAATCGTCGAGGGACTGACGCAAACGAACGTGCAAATATATTATTACTCCCTATGCCATGTAAGCTGACGATCGTCAGACAAATACGTGTCAGGGATGGGATGATGCGATCAGATGAAAAGTACTACGCGGCAATCGAATCAATATCGGTGCTGGAGAGATACACTGCAAAGGCAGGACATTCTCTTCCGGGCCACAGGATGTGCGGTAAGCTTTACTCGTGTCTTGGTGCGACAAGAGGGTTCGTGGATGAGACAAGACTGTACGATTTTGCAAGGCGCCTGGCACAACGCAGCACGAACGCCGGCGAGGCAGAGTACGCAGTAAAGTTCATCAGAATCATACCGGAAGAGCATCTCACGGCAGGAGACAGGGAAATCCTTGTCGACGCACTGATATCGTTGGGAAGACTTGAAGAATCCGGACAGATGCTGAACGACGAACATTGGAAGGACTCTCCAGCTTCCTATCACCGCCTTCTCGGAAAACTCAGAAACGCAGAGGGGGACGAGCAGGGAGCAAAGGAGGCTTTCCGCAATGCGGTGAGAGCTGAAGGTGATGATAGCGGGGCGATAGAGGCACTTCTGGCGCTTTCAAAAACTCCGTCTGAAGAAGTAGAATTCCTGAGATTGAAGGCAGACAGTCTACTGCACAGAGGAGAAGCAGTGGAAGCGTTGAAAATTTACAGGAAACTGATGCGGTTCAACAGGGAATCGCCAGGCATACTGAAATCCGCCGGCGTGGCCTACGCCGATCTGAAAAGACCGGTCAAGGCGGAAAAACTGCTTCTGAGGTCAATAGAGAAGAGAAATGACATTGAGACAGGGATAGCCCTCGGCCTCGTGGAGACGCAGCTTGGAAAATACAGCGAAGCGTACCTGCACCTTTCTTCTGCTGTGGAACAGGGAGCAGGGGGATTTGATCTGCTCGCAGCATTCTGCAGAACATGCCTTATGACCGGAAGAGAAGAGAGGGCTGTTGAAGTACTCGAGTCCATGAAAAATCAAAACGGAGTGGAACCTGACACAGCACTTAAGACAATAAATGGGCTGACTATGCTTGCAGGCAGCAGAGACTGCAATAATTTCACATTACATTCCACTGAAATCGCTGAACACTACGGCAAACCCGCATCTGAAATAATGGAGATGAGGGTGGGCGCTCTCATGGCCCTTTCAAAATACGATGAGGCACTGTCATATCTGGACGGACACTTCCAGAAGCATGACAGATTTGCACTGACGAGAATGAAGTCGCTGAGGGAAACCGGAAGGATGGATGAGGCGGAAAAGATTGCCGACAGCATACTCTCGACGAATATGAACGATGATGAGGCTCTGAGCACAAAAATGCAGGCGATGTTCTTCCGCAACATGGGCAAAGAGGCCATCGGCGCATATGGGCACAGAGTCCTGAACAAAGGAGGAAGGAACGCGGTGTCCACGCTGCTGGAAGTGGCAAAGGCAGAAGGAGACGACAAACTCGCTCTCGGCGCTTCGCAGACGCTGATTTCAATGGGTGTCAGAGAGAGGCATATACTCAACGACAGAGCAACAGCGCTTGAAAAACTCGGCAGATTGAAGCAGAGTGAAAAATGTTACAGGCAGATGTACGACGCAGACGGCTCTCCGGAGGCACTGGAACTGCTCAGTTCATTTTATGCACGGCATGGCTACATCCGGAAAGAGGAAGAAGTTCTTTCAAACGCAGTGGAGAGCGGATTGCACGTCCCGTACGGACTGATATACAGGCTGGCAAAGATCAGACTGGAGAGCGGCGACGGAGAGGGTTCACTCAAAGCGATTGAAAAATCGCTTTCTAACAGGGAAACACCGGAAGGGAGATACCTTCAGTCGGAGGTTCTGCTCAAGATTGGAAGATCAGACGGTGCGATTGAGGCAGCTCAAAAATCCATGGTTCTGGGCTACCCGGCAAAACTAGCAGAGATAAAGGTTGCTGAAGCACTGATCATGCAGAGCAGGAAAGAGGACGGGCTACAGCACTACAACAGGGCGATTGGCTTCGGCTCGACGGACGAGCGTGTTTACATCAGCAAGGCGAGACTTCTGCAGTCGATGGGAAGGACTGAAGAGGCTGCTTCCGAGATACAGCTGATAGAGAGAATGTTCGGCGATTCGATAAGCGCCCGCGAAGAATGTGCCGCCTTCTACTACAGCGCTGAGCAATATCAGAACTGTATAGGCATGTCCGAAAGTATCATCAAAAAGGACAGAGAGAATTTCACGGCATGGAAGATGCGCGGTCTGTCAATGATTGCGCTGAAGAATTATGATGAGGGCATAAAGTCACTGGAATCCTGCGCAGCTGAAAAGAGGGATATGGAGATGCTCGGCGCGCTGAAGACAGCGTATGCAGCCAGAAACGATGCCAGCTCTGTTGTGAAGACCATAGACATGATGCTGGGCGGAAAGGGAGCTAGCAGGGAACTCCTTCTTGAAAAGGGGCATATGCTCGAAAGCAGCGGAAGGCATGTAGAAGCGCTGGATACATTCCAGAAGGCAATGGAAGAATTTGGAAAGGACGAACAAAGCGTCACGGGAAAGGCGTCTGTTCTTCACAGGCAGGGGAGATACGCCGAAGAGCTGAAAATGCTCCTTGACTTCCTGAAGGGCAAGAGTGATGCGCCCGTCGTACTCGGAATGGTCGCTGCTATTTACAGCGAGATGAAGAGGTACAGCGATGCGCTGGAATACGCGGACAGAGCCATGCAGGCTGATCCAGGCTCTTCGGCCAATGTGGATATGCGGGCAAAGATACTCATGTCCATGCAGCGGTACAACGAAGCGGAACGCTCGATAGACATAGCGCTAGAACTCAATCCGAAAGATCCTGTGGCGCTTGAACTGAAGGGGAATCTGCTGATGATTGACGGGGGACACGCACAGGCACTTGAAATTTTCAACGGCGCACTTGCGGCAGGCATATGCAATGCGAGCATCTACAAGAACAGGGGAGACTGTCTGCTGAAGGCCGGACGATACACCGAAGCTCTGGACTCATACAACAAGTCATCCAAACTTGAGCAGGGCAGAACGGATGCCCTGCTTGGCAGAGGGGTATGCGAATACAACCTAGAAAGATACTCGTCCGCAACCATGTCGCTCAACGAGTTTACAAAAAAGGAACCCGATAATGCTGCCGGCTGGTTCTACTTCGGACTTGTACTCCACAAACAGAGACTCGCTTCAGAGGCAAAGAAGGCATTTGAAGAAGCGGTCAGACTGGACGGCACACATGACAAGGCATGGTTTGAGCTTGGGAAAATGCACCTTGAAGAAGGGAATCTGAAGGCATCGAAGGAGGCTCTGTCGAAATCGCTTGAGCTCAATCCGGAAAATTCGGAAGCCCGGGAGAAGTGGGATCTCTGTGTGGCCGCTGAGAGGAGAGTCAAGGCGGAGGACAATGCCCGGGCACTTATGAAGCTGGAATACGAGATCGGCAGGGTGCCGACTAGAGAAGAGGCATTTTCAGTATGCAAGATCCCGATGGACGGGATTGATGAGGCGTTCGAGGCAATACAGGAGCCCACATCACTGACGGTGCCCATGGCCGGCGACGCCGGCTGGGAGTCGCTGGAAGAGCGATCGGCCGCAGTGATGCAGAAGTGCTTCAGAAACGATGCGGGTGTGTCTTCGGGAATACGGCTGTGCGACATAGCCGTCGGCTTCCCTTCCTATACGATTGATGAATGCAAGCAGATACTCGAATACATCAGGAAAGTGCAGCAGATGGGGCTGCTTGAAGGCGTAGAGGATGCCAGGTTTGAGAAACTCATGAAGAAGGCCACGAGGTTGAAAGGCGAGGACAGGACACTCGTCGGTATCGTTACCAACCTTGGTGTAGGCATCTATACGGCACGACTCATACTTGGCAGTCTTGCTGCAATGGGCAAAACCGGTTACCGCACCGATTACGTCAGCGTTTCACCTCCCGCGGTCGAGTCCACGGAACAGGAATATGATCCTTATGAGGCGAGAAGGGAACTAATGGAGCAATATTACGGAGGGAGCGGCGGCAGTGGAGAATCGCTGCCGGAACCGGAAGACGAAAAATGCCTGTATCACGGCAGGGAAGCGATGGGGGAGTGCAGTGCATGCCGGACGAACGTCTGCGATGACTGCCTCTCAGGCACCGGAGGCTTCTGTCCAAACTGCGGCGTCATACTTGCCGGGGAAGAGAGCGAAAGTTCCGATGCAGCGTTGTGACGTTATGAAAGCGATCATGAAGCGCTCCAATTGTAATGGGAAGATGAAAGCGGGTGACAAATATGTTACAATGCCTGGATATGCCCAGGAAAGCATGGCATGGCATGCCCGAAATCACGTGTGTGGAGTGAACGTCAGATCAGACGGTTCTCCTGAGTCCCTCCAGTGTCCCTCCGGCTGTTCCCGCTGAAGCACGAACCGCCACGGTTTCTTCGGCAGGAAGCCACCGTATTCATACTGGGGAGGATGTCACTTCATTATCTCCCTGAGCAGTGAAGTGGCATAGGTCCCGCGGAACAGACTGAATTCGAGCAGGAGATCGTTTCCGTCGGCGTGCACGCTGACAGCCTTCACCGGAGCCAGTATCTCGCGCCTCGATCCTGAAGAAGAGCACTCACCTATTTCAGGGACGATGAAGTCCTGCCCGGAGAGGCAGTTCCTTTCCGCAACTTCTCTCTCTATCTCTCCCTGCGGACCGCCGGCAAATACAGATTCCCATCCAAGCAGCAGGGCCGAGATGAAACCGTTTCCCATACCGATCTGGTGGTTGACGGCGTCGATGTTTGTGGCGCTGACGTCAATCCTGCGATCACGGTCAGGAAGACCGTGCTCGGTCGATGCCAGCACGATGTCTCCGACTACAGCTCTGTTGAGCGGTACGCCCTTCTTCACGCGTTCGGAAATCATCTCATTGTACAGTTTTCCCTGAAGAGCGTGGACAAACATCATCAGCAGATTCTGGGGAAGTTTCCTTAGTGCGCCGACAAAGTCCCCGGGATTGGAGTCAAGGTGTTCCAGGAGTATTCTCTCAAAAACCATGACCCTTGGCATTGATTTCAGCACTTCCCCGGCAGGTGCCCCGCTGTCAAAGAGCATCCTTGCCTCCCTCACCTCCTCACCCTCCCTGTCAGAAGGCGTTCCCGCATAAGCGTGAACTGCTCCTTCGAAATCCCTCCTGACGATCTTCAGGCCGACAGTATGGGTGTTGGGTCTGAGGCTTCCGAATCGCTGTATTCCGAAGAAATTGGGAAAACCGCCGGCACCTCTGATTTCTGACAGCACACGTTCGGCCTTCTCTTCAAGCAACCTGCCCGAAAATCTGCATTCCCTGATCCTGATACGAAAACTGTTGCCGAGGAGATCGCCTAGAGACAGCGCCCTGGGCGATCGCTGCACCGCATCTACGCTGACGTCGCTTATCCGGAGCGAGGAGACAGCTGCAACATCCACGTCCTCAAAACTCATGTACTGTGATGTTACGCCCCTCTTGTCCTTCGTTCCTGCAAAACCAATACGCTTCCTGCTGATCTGCAGTCTCCTTGAAATTTCCCTTATCAGCCTGTTTGTCTCCCAGTTTGTTGACGTGACTCTGCATATCAGAAAGTGACCGTCATCACGTGAGGCTGGAAGGAGAGGGATTTCATCGACAATGAAGTCTTCAACTTCATTCTTTATTGAGCCTCCGACGCCGTCGGAACCGGTCAGGTAGACATGCATTCCAAGTTCTTGCTCGACTGGAGACGGCTCTGGTTTCTGCATAAGCCTAACGCAAATTCTTCTCAACCTTCTTTCTGAGGTCTGAGAAGTTTCCGTTCAGATTCTCCGCTGCCTTCTTGAGGGCATTCCTCGGATCTCCTGAACTGACCCTTACCACGAGAGAAGGAACGTCAAGGTCTGGATGCCCTTTGACATATTTGGCCTCAACAACCTTTTCATTCTTGAGTATTTCAGTCAGAAGAGGATAGATGAGAGTGTCGTCGGCACCAATGGCACCGATTTCGATTTCTTTCTCCTTTTCGCTAATAACCTTGAATTCCATATAATCCGACAAAACATTACGGGGGGATATTAAACTTTAGCCTGTTCACAATACTGTCTGAGATGCGGACATGGAGTTTAAGACGCACTGTTGTTGACAGGCGGGACGAGTATGGGGTCAGATGAACGCCATGTCCGGAAAAGATAATATCTCCGTTTAAATGTGGCTGATGAGCACAGACGGGCAGGTGTAATCTAGTCTGGTTAGGATTTTGGCCTTCCACCATCATGGAGGAGAGCCAACAAGTCGGGTTCAAATCCCGACACCTGCATAGTTATAAAACAGGAAATATGGAAGAGGTTTGGCTACGCCGAACACAGATTCCGTCAGTAGTGATTTATTACCTTTGCTTTCTGTTGTTCATCGTAGACATACAGCTCGCCCTGCTGTTCCGAAACTGTTGCCTTGTGGCTGCCGTCGCAGTAAGGTTTGTTTTTTGACAACCCGCATGCACATATGTATATCGTTTCGCCTGCTTTCGCTTCCACAGGGTACGGTTTGTTTCTTTCATGCTTAACCAGTCTTGCCATGATTTCACTTCCATTTGTAAAGCTCGTAGAATAAGGAAACTATTAAAACCAGTAAGTGAAGATGTGGTAATCCAGTGACAGCAAGTCAATCCGTAAAAAACATTGCCGCCGTCGAGTTGTGTCCGGTCGTTGGAACGATCAGAGCGCTGGGAAGCGAAGCGAAACTCATAGTCATCAGATACTTGAGCATGAAAGGAATGGGCTTCAACGATCTTCTCAGAGCAACCAGCCTGAATTCGAAGACGCTTTCCAAGACACTCAAATCGCTGGAAACAGACGGCATAGTTGTGCGTGAGGTCATCAGCATAAGGCCCTTCAAGGTTCGTTATACGCTGGCGCCCAAGGGACAGGATCTTGGCCCGATGCTCGACGCCATGGGCTCATGGGGCAAGAAGTGGCTGGAGGCCATGGACGGGCAGGAAATTATCGGCAGATAAGCGTACCTCAATACGCGAGTCAGGATAACATTCATGCAGGCGGCCGAGTCCCGCGTGGACTGGTCGCCGGCAACGGCACTTCACTTCGCAGAAGATTACACACAGCATCTGGGATTCTCAAATGACTTCATCATCAACTCGATCATGCTCTGATTGCGCGTCACGATGCCGTATTGATTCTCCTGGTCGTCGAGCTCCGCGGTAACCAACTTTCTCGAGTCTGCAATAATCACGTTGCAGTTGCATATCAGTGCCTTTGAATGACTGCGCCAGTCCTTGAATTCAGCTGATTTGGCAAGTTTGCCGCCAAATGCGATATCTACGTTTACACCGCGCTTGTCGCGTGCTTCCCTGAGCGACTCGATGAGGGAACTCACCAGCCGTTCGTCTGCAGCCATAAGGACTATCTCTTTGCGTGCTTCGGCCACCGACTCCTTCATCATATCCACGACGCCTCTGAATCCCTTCACGACGTAGGCTATTTCCACAGAGGAGAGTGCATACATCTTCCTCCGGTCGGCAAGCATTTCCATGGATCTCTCGAGTTCGCGGAGCGTCTCCATCCTCCGACGATGCTCTGCCTGTATACCCTGCTCCAACCCGTGAAGCAGCCCCGGTGCATTCGAAATCATATAAACGCTGGGAGTGCCGTGCTGTGCCATCACAAGTTCTCTGTCTTCGAGTTCCTTCAAAGCATAGTAAATCTTGGAATCGGGTGTGCCGTTGATCTCGCATATCCCTCCTGCTGAAACTGGCTGACGCTCCAGAATAGTCACAAATGCCTTCGCAGCATAGCTGGAAAGTCCGAGTTCCCTGAGTCCGGAAACGGCTCTTTCCCTGACCTGCGACAACTCGCCCGGAATCTGCTCTGAGCTTCTTTTTGCGTCAGTCACCGCTTTCATACTGTCTCTTGTCAGCAGAAGTCAGATTAGACATATATAGTTATCTACTTCTTACAGTAAGTAGTAGATTGTATGACAGAAAAATGCAGCACAGATGAAATAAGAATAGTCGTGAAAAGCAGGCGCGTAAAAAGAGTGCCATATGCCATTACCGAGGTAAACATTCCAACTTCCGTCACGATGAGCGGAATAACATATGCCAGATCCAAGCGCATGCTGTATAGCGAGCTGCCCAGGAGTGACAGGCTGCGCCTGGATGACGAGCAGGCAAGAGCTGTTGAGCGGGCGAGGAAATTTGCTGCCGAGACAGGGAAGAGGATCGTAATAGAGGATGTGGGCAGGAGAAGCACAGCCAAGAAAGTCGCGGACATGCTGATGAGAAGGAAGCTGCCATGCTCTCCCGCACTTGTGATTCCATGTGAAAACGGTGCTGCACCGGAAAATCACAGAAAATCATACGGAATTGAATCAGATTCAATTGGAAAATGTTTTCAATGAAGGAGGAATTCGCATGAAAGGAGCAGGAGAACTGGAAATCCGAAGCATTGTGAAAGAAAGATATTCCAAGCTCGCAACAACGCCGGAAACAGGGAAATGTTGCGGAGAGGACGATGGATGTTGCGGAGGCTCCAGCCGTGAAAGCAGGGACACCGTGCCGGCAGAGGCCTCATCAATCAACGCAGGCTGTGGCTCGCCCATGCTCCTGGTAACACCGAAGCCGGGTGAGACAGTACTGGATCTAGGCAGTGGAGGCGGTATAGACGTGTTCAGGGCATCACAGCTGGTGGGACCAGGCGGCAGGGCCATCGGCGTTGACGCGACGCCGGAAATGATCTGGAGAGCGAGAGCCACGCGCGAGAAGTACGTGGACAAGTATTCTAACACCGAGTTCAGACTCGGTGAGATTGAGTGCCTGCCGATTGCATCGGACAGCGTCGATTACGTGATATCCAACTGCGTGATCAATCTCTCTCCGGACAAATCGGCAGTCTTCATGGAGGCTTTCAGGGTGCTGAAGAGAGGCGGCATGTTCGCCGTTGCGGATGTTACGCTGGACGCTGAAATACCTGAAACTGAGAAGAAGAACATGGATTCGTGGTCGGCCTGCATAAGCGGCGGCCTGACTGAGCAGGCTTATAGAAGCATGCTTGAAAAGGCAGGATTTGAAGACGTGTCCATCGAACATGTATCGTCCTCAAATATCGGAAAATTTTCGTTCGAATATCACAGTTCGCACATTAAGGCAAGGAAGAAGTAATCTGCAGTATTCCGTCCGGCACATCAGATTGCGCGCGTTAATCACAATCTGCAACACGATGTAAAACGACGCCCAGCGGCAGGCACCATGGGCACGATCGCGGCAGGGAGATAACAAAGGAGACTGCGGGGGTTGAGCGTTTCAGTTAAAAGGAACGATCCGGATACCCCCGCCACAATTATGCAGGAAACAGATCGCGGCCGGTTGCGCTCAATGAAGAGGATCACGCGCAGGGAATATACTGAATTCATGAAGAGGAATGATTGCGTCACAGTAGGAAATGTAAGCATTGATCTTGCCAGGAGACAAGAACCAGACAAATACGAGCCAGAAGGGTATGTTCCGGAAGAATGGACGGTCTGGAGCTTCCGTGATCGCGGCGACTGGGCAACGCACAGCGGCAATTTCAGAGGGAACTGGAGTCCGTACATACCCAGGAATCTCATTCTGAAATACAGCTCACCAGGTGAAACGGTGTGCGATCCGATGGTCGGCAGCGGAACCACGCTCGTAGAATGTGCGCTGCTCGGAAGGAAGGGGATAGGCGTGGATATTAATCCAGCCGCTGCCATGGTTGCAATGAACAGACTCGACTTCGGTGTGCCCGGAGTGAAAGCGCGATCTAGACGTGAAGAAGTGTTCGTCGGGGATGCGAGGAATCTCGACCTGCTTGCTGACGGATCAGCGCATCTTGTGCTGATTCATCCGCCTTACTGCGGCATCATCAAATACGGCGGCTCATCGGTGGCAGGAGACCTGTCTAACTTGAATCTGCGCGATTTCCTGGATTCGATGAGAACGGTAGCATCGGAAGCCTTTCGGATACTCGGTGAAGGGAGATACTGTGCAGTGCTGATAGGTGATACCAGAAACAGGAGGCATTATGTTCCCATCAGCATAGGAGTGCTCAATTCATTCATGGCCGCAGGCTTCGTGCTCAAGGAGGACATAATCAAGATACAGCACGGAACATCGAGCGGGAGGCAGAGATGGAAGGGACATGGATATGACTTCTACAAAATCGGGCACGAGCACCTGTACGTTTTCAGGAAGCCCCTGCCTTCAGAGAAAGTTTCCGTTCTGAAGAACAGCATTAAATGGTGGTGAGATGCTCATTCCAGCGGCCTCCTGCCGGCATAGCCGCCCTCCAGCGTATGCCAGTAGCGAACCTCCGGCTCGCCTCTCTGCCAGCAGAGGAAGATCACCTGCCCTTCCCTGGAGGAGTAGAAGTCAATCAGTCCTGTATCAGGATTTTTCAGAACGACACCCAGTGCGTTTATATTCCCGACCGCCGCATTCCATTTCCCTATCCGTGCATCCTTCTCTTTCTCGAGCTTAAGATATTCGCCGCGATCCGGATTCTCATCATCGCGTATCGATTCCCCCCAGTACCATTCCATATCCTCAGCAAGCTCCGCCACCGTCCTGATCTCGAGGAGTATCCTGTCACACTCCTTCAGCCTCGACTCCAGCGTCGGTATAAGATCGTTGGCTTCATCAACCGTGAAAAACCTTACTGGCGGCTCACTTTTCCGAAACTCTTCAGTTTTACCGTTCATTCGAGCTCACGCGTGATTCCGGTTCCCGTACTGCTAATTTTTCGAAACTATATATGATTTGGTTAGACCCTGTCAATTTTTGCTTGAAAACATTGACTTGAAGGCTTCCGCTCAGCATCTTTGTATTGCTGTATGGCCTCATTAGCCTCCCGCTCCTGCCCGGGTCACGGGCAGACACACCGGGTTCGACCGTGACCATATGTTCCTGGCTGCGTTGAAGTCACGGTCATGTGTGGCACCGCACTGGCATTGCCACACCTTCTCTGCTCCGAGTTTGCGATTCACCTTACCGCACGCGGAGCACT
>JAHEAA010000027.1 GCA_019721035.1 Candidatus Sysuiplasma acidicola | reverse complement strand
GTTCGGTGAGCAGCGGCAGTGCAGACATGCACTGCTCAGTGAAATCGAGATGCCTGAGTGAGAAGGGGAAGCCGTTGCCGCTGCTCTCTTTTATATGCAGTAGATTCTCCAGCGTGCTCCTCGCAACCATCACAGCGAGACGTCTGCTGTCTGAACAGTAACCGTCGCCAATCTGCTCAAGCAGTGCGCTGTCATAGGGGGGGAGGGACTGCAGCACACGATTCAGTTCCGTCCTTGTACCGTGGCGCCTGAGCACCTTACCGAGAACAGTGTGCCTGTACTCCATAAGATCTTTTCCCAGATCCCTGAGGAAATGCAGTTTGCACAGTCCTGCAGGGACGCCGGGGAATACGCTCTCTATCGCAGAGAGTATTCCACGGCGCATGTCGCTCATGGATGCAACGGGAGTACCGAATTTCAATTTTATATCACTGAGGACAGCTTCAATCGATTCCTTTGACTCCGAACGGCATCTCTTTGCATGCAGCACAAAGCCGCTGACCGCATCCCTGACGGCAACAATCATGTCGTAGTCGCCGTCAACCGTGCCGTCTATCTGCAGCACCCAGTTGCAGAGCAGCGGCCTGAGCATGTCGCTGCTCTTTTCATGTATCTTTGCAAACACATCCAGCGCAGTGTTCGAGAGGCGCCTGACATGTCTCTCAGATATCCCTACCTCCATTGCAGATGCAATCTCCCTGCAGCTGCGACCGTCAATGAAGCGCATTTTTGCAGCAGAGAGCATGACATCGTTTGCATATGTACAGCGTCTGTTGACTATGGTCGGCAAATTCTCAGAACGGAATAATATGCGTTCATGCCCGTTCCTGCACTGTTTTATGTGCTCGACGATGGTGAAGTATCCTCCACCGGCGAACTTCACCGGCTTTCTAGTTGTCTTGTATGCCCTGAGCTGCGAGTGGCATTCTGGACAACTTGTCAGCTCCGTGATGAAGTGCACTTCCTTCAATGCAGATCACTTGAATCTGAGCAGCAGCTTCTTCAGCCTCATGTCATTCTCAATGATGATCTTCGTGATGGGCCACACATCGATCTCGATGCCCATCTTCTTCAATATGCGCTGCATGTCGACATCGGTCAGCTCAGTGTCCAGGAGCCTCTGAACATAGGGCAGGAGCTGCTCTACAGTCAGCTCCTGTATGGACTTCGGACTCTTTCCGAGATAGCCGACATACTTCATCACAACCTTTCCACCAACCCTCTTTGAATCCCACAGTTCGTAGTACTCCTTGCCCGCCCTGGTCCGTCTCTTCTTCGGATATACAGTCATGACAGTAGTATATACTACTAACTATTTAGAGTCTTCGGTCTGAGCACACTGGCAATTCAAAAAAACAGAGAAAATCGACCATTTCCCTAACGGTCTGTGTCCGCCATAGGATATATATGATATATATGATGTATATTTTGTTAACCTGTTACATGTAACAATTTTTATTATATATCCATACGACGACTCATCCATCATGCATCCTTTTTTCGTTGTCGGCGAAATTGCCAGCAGTGCCTTAAGAGGACATGACAAAATGCCGTTTAGAGGAAACCGACCCCATTCACGTAGTCAGCCGCCGAGCCCGGTCGTCAGCTCCCTGACTGGATTGCCTGAATATCATTGCCTCGCCCTGGTATCCATGAGCCCCAGGGCATCCGTGATACCATCCGAGCACTTCAGTTCACACCAGTCGACGGCACAGGGGGCATCGCAATGAACGGGGGATACAGATTCTACTCTCTCGATTTTCCGGAAAGTGTGGACTTTCAGTTTTCAACGCTTGTCCGCAATATAGTGAAAGGAAGGCACGCCATCATGCTGATGATACAGAAAGAGGGCCTGTCTCCCATGCAGATAGTAGCCGCAAGTGCCGCTGAGATTGAAGACCCGCTCACTTCCATCGTATCGGGCGCAGACCCGAGGTGCACAGTAAAAAAGCTCGAAGTACTGAGGTCCGTAGGGTACGACATAGCACTTGAACTCAAACGCTTCGACCAGACCGAAGTCCTCGACATCTCCCGTGACATTCTGGCCGCCATGCGTTCCGTCCGGCCCGACGAGCACTTCAGGGCCACAGTATACGCGAGAAGATGGCTGCGGCTCAATCCCAGGAAGGCATCACCAGACTACGGCCTGCTTGGTTTCACGGTGTTCTTTGGAGGGAGTCTGCGCAGACTCACAGACATATTCCCGTTCATCGGGCACAGGAGAATGTGGAAAGTGAAACCGGCATTCAAAATATCGTCGCCGAGATGGAGTCCATGCCCCCTGACAATGGTTGACAACCTGATTCCGTCGACAAAGCAGACATTCCGGGACAGGATGTCCTTTCCGGCCCGGCCCGGCACAATCCTTTGCGAGGGCGTGCGCGTAAGCACTCCGTCCGGTCGCCATCCTCTCAAGGTGAACGAAGGGTTTCTCAAGGCGAATACACTGTTGTTTGGCGGTACCGGCACTGGCAAATCCACCTATCTCCACTGGCTTGCACTTACGCTCATCAGGGAGGGGAGGGCAGTGTGCGTTGTCGACCCCCACGGCACACTGATTTCCAGCATCATGGGCTATCTTGACGGAGGGGCGGAAAGCGGAAGGGTCGTATATGTCGATCCCGTGCGCTGTCCCCTTGGTCTCAATCCCTTCGAGGTGTTCAGAACGGATGGGAGGCAGGACGAGGTTTCATCGCTGCTCGTTGAATCCATCGGGCACACGATAAAGGAAGCATTCGGCAGCGAATACTGGGGTCCGAGGCTCGATTACCTCATCAACGGCGTCATCAGGGCGGTGGCACCACTTCCGCAGTCCAATTTCGCGGACGTAATTGAGTTGATAAACAACCCGTTCGCCGCCAAAGAGCTTGCAGACACGACCGGGGACCCCAGTTCAAAGGATTTCCTTCTTTCCATAATTCCCAGAGCGCGCGACGACTGGTGGATGTCCAGCATAGACAAGATAGGAAGGATTCTGAACAATACGCATGCCAGGACAGTGCTGTGCAGAAGAGTAGGCAATGTGGACATCGCGGAGTGCATCAGGGACGGCTGTGCGCTCCTGGCCGACCTTGACATGAACCAGATCGGCGCCGGCATGTCGTCGCTGATAGGCGCCATACTCATAGCCATGTACTGGATCGTCGCCTCATCCGTAAAGACCGGCGCAACAATCATAGTCGACGAGGCACAGCTCTTTCCGGCGGAGATACTGGAACGCATATCCTCCCAGGGAAGGAAATTCGGCGTCAACGTGATTTTTGCAAGCCAGAGTCCTTCCGGTTTTGACAGGAATATGCTCGCAGCTATGAGCTCAAACTTCGAAAACAAGATCTTGCTCAGGCTGGAGGGAATGGACGCGAAACTCGTCAGCGACTACTTCGGAGGCATCAGGGTGGAGGATGTCGGGACGCTGGGCAATCTTGAAGCACTGATCAAGAGCAGGGACAGCATAGGTGAACTTTCGCTCGAACCCGTAAGCGCCAAAGACGGGGGAAGGCGGGATTACATCAGCGCCATGGAAAGCATCTATACAACCGTCGACGATTCTCTGCCCTCTCCTCTGGCATCCATGGAAAGCCAGCTCTTCGACCTGCTCCAGATCGTGAGCATGGCGGAGGTTCAGGGAAAAACCTCATTGGGCAGCATACAGGAGACCGGTATTCTGGAGCTCATGGGCTACAGCATGTCACAGGTGACAAACCTGATTGCCAGAGCAAGGGCAATGAAGCTCGTCCAGCGGGGTCACAACCTGAGGCTGTCCGAGATTGGAAGAAACGAAATGCTCCGGCTTCAGGGAGGGATGCTGGCGGGAGGAGAACGGCACAGGGACATCGTCGTTTTGCTCAAGGCCATATTCGATGCAATGGTGCTGATATGCTACATACCCAGGCAGGTGCTTGGAACAGAGCAGCCAGACCTCATAGTTAGAACACTGGATGCAGTCTCGGCCATCTTGTTTTACATAGAGGTGGAAGTGTCAACCAAATACTGGCTCGAACTGAGAAGGAAGAAGATTGAACGCGCAGTAAGAAACAAAGCGACGCCGGTCTTTGTCTTTGATGATCCGGCACCGGTGATATCTGCTCAGAATAACGAAGAATTCAGGCACGCGGTGCTCCTCTGGCTTGACGGCAGGAGTCTGAAGTGCCACGTCAACGGCCAGTGGGTCGAGTTGAAGGACAAAGAGCAGTTCATCAGATTTGCTGCATCCACGTCAGACTGAGAATGCACCTATTAACCTTGCAGGATTGTTATCATCAGCATATTCATCGAGTGTTTCAGGGAAGCGTATCTTCTGCTTTCGATCGGTGACGTTTACGCATGAATCAGGTATTGGGCAGATATGTGGTGCACATTGGAAAAAGTGTGTGAATAGTGCCGGTAATTGCGCCCGGGAGAGGGAGTTTTTGCACAGCTTTTATAGAATCTGGGGTTTTCATCTGCGGGTCAAGGTCACGCGCCAGGTGAAACTATAATCTCAGATGTGTGCGCATCTTGTTGTGACCATGGTTCAATCTGCTCTGTCAATGCATTTGAAGACGCTGTGTTGCTTGCGATTTAGCGAATGGATGCGGGCCACGGTTTCAGGCAGCCGCATTCCCTGTACTTGCAGTCCTCATTGAACACGAGGGTGTCTTCATCATATTTGCTGAACAGGTCAAAGTGCAGCACCGGTTCACGAGCAAAGTGAAGCCGGATAGTGCTGCCGGCCATAGTGAAATCCGTGAAATCGAGGCGGAACAAAGTCGCCACATGGTGACCGCAATATGCGCATCTGTCAATTTCAATCTTCTTTCCATTGTAAAGTGTGATCACGGACTCAACTGGCTCACGATCAGCCTGCCCTGGCCCTGCATTCGGCATGGAGCTCATTTCTCTTCACTGTGTAGATAGCAGCTAATTGACTATAAAAAGATAACCAGAGGGTGCCCGAAAAGTGATTGCAAAAGTCTATGTGGCTACAGCAAATATCGATGAGCAATGAAAGCACTCGACATGAAGTATGCTTTTTCAGTTCTGAATGCCCTGCTGGATGCTGAACAGTTAATGAAGTCAGACCTGTTCAGCATAGTCCGGAACAACAATACGCTGGACAAGTTAATCGATGCTCTTCAGATGGAGGATATCATCTCTGTTGAGGAGAAGATGCTTGGAAGAAGGACGTATGCGATATCGCTCACTGAGAAGGGCAGGTCCATTACGACTTACTTCAAACTTGCAGAGAAAGCAAGTTTACAGGCACACACACCATCAGGAAAGCTGGAAAAGTCGCGCAGACGAACCGGAAAATAGGAAGAGCAATAGTGCATATTTTCATCATTTTCACTTATTCACTTATGTTGAATGGTTTCCCGGCTTCACAAGTCAGCTCAGGATACCAACCTCGCTTTTCACAGTCTTCGATTAGTCGCCATTTCTGCTCCATTGTGCTCGACCGAAAGTGGCAAAAATTGCAACCCCATATCCGGTTTGCCCTGTTTCTCAGCAATCGCGACAATCTACAGGAAATCAAACAGCTTCCCTTTGTGTGGTGATAACTGTGAAGGCAGCGAGTCGTCTTCTGTGCCAAACTCCGTCTTTGTTCTCTCAATGGCTGCGTCTATTTCCTCCACACCGTCCATGAGAGGTTCAATCTTTATCCTGGTGATCCCGTCCTTTGTCTTTACCAGTGCAGTCAGGTCAGGAAGGTTTCTTATCTCCTCTATGTCCTCTGTGCCGAGCATCCGTGCCACGGTGGGCGCAGTGAGTTTGCCCAGCCTGAGTGTAAATATATTTCGGAAGTGGGATGACATGCCGCCGAGTGTCGACCTTTCGAAAATTGTCGGGCTCCCGCTGGCGAGTATGATGTTGACGCCGAATTTCCTGCCGTCTGCCGCTATTTCCTGTATTATTCCGGGAGGTAACATATGCGATTCGTCGATGATTATTGTTGCACCAGCGCGGAGCGAGGATGCAACTACCCAGAACATTGACATCAGTATTGAACTGATAAGCGCTGCTGTGTTCCATCCTAATGCCTCGATGTTGATGTCGGCAACGATGCTCCTGCCATGCCTGATTTCACGTGGGAGGTTCACGTTGCCTTTCCTTCTGCAGAGGACTGAACGTGCAGGCTCGTCCAGGACGACTCTCTCTATCTTGTCCCTGACTGCCATCCACCAGTCTTCCCTGGCCATGGGCAGTTCTGTCAGTAGGAAGTTCCTGTTGCCAAATCTGTTGTGCTGTCGGCGAGTTTCCTGGCTGCAAGCGGGTTGTTTAAGAGTTCCAGCATGTCGACGAAGTTGGTTTCGTTCAGCCCGGCGGTGGATAACAGCAGACTCTGCAGCAGGTAATCCGTCCTGGGTTCCCAGAATTTGCCGCTGTAAGTTGTTTTGACAACGTAGCCTATAGATTCTGAGATTAATTCGGAAATGCGTTTACCGCCCCAGGGCTGCCTGAACATCTCAAACGGATTGAGTCCGACCGGGCAGTTCACCGGGTCGACGAATATCGCTGCATGGCCATATTTGGAAAAGCCTTCTGTCTTCATGACCTTCGAAACAAGGTCTCCGCGAGGGTCAATCAGGCAGACCGGCCTGCCGCGTGCAAGAATGTTGGATGCGAGCCTGCAGAGCAGTGTCGTCTTTCCTGTGCGTAATCCGCCGAATACAAGTATGTTTTCGGCGAAGAATGAATCGTGCGGCATGAACGGCATGCGGCGTGTATCCGCATTCATGTCCCCAGCCATTACCGGTGTGTTACCCTGAGTCCGGGGCACGTGCGGCTTTGCAACAATTGTTCTTCTTTCTATCAAATCTTTGAATTGAGGAATGATAATGTCGACGACAACGAAGGGGTGTACCTGGAACTTGTTTTTGAGTTTCAATGACTCTTTCACTTTCCACAGTTTGCGTTCCCGCAACAGAGGGAAAATGTCTACCAGCCTCTGCAGGGATCCTGAGTACTGGATGGTGAGAGACATCGGGCAGGTTGCACCCATCCTATATATGGAACTCAACCCCCTGAATGGCCGGACATGCAGAGTGACACGCAACTTTTCACCGTCCTGCAGTGCGAGCATTGCGTAGCTGATTGCCAGGTTCAGCTGCAGGGGCTTTGCCGCTTCCATGCTCTTCAACGTAACGCCGATGTGATAGTCATCGGTTTTCAACACATCCATCGGGATTATTTCTGCATTGTAATCGTCGGCTTCAACAGCATAGGAGAGCTGGTCCGCCACGTCTTTTCTGGCGGCAACTGCAAGTTCCACCGGCTTTTCGCCGTTTCTTTCTATTATGAATTGAAACGGTACTGTTCCCTCAGCCATCTTCGCGATGAACTCGGCCGTGGAGAAGTAAACCTCCTGTGGAAGTGTCAGTGAGTAGAAACGCATCGGTTCTGCCATTTCGGAGCTCACTCCATATAAATCTGCAGGACAGGATGAAGGATAATGGATAAATCATATTTTCCGTCCGGTTCGCAGGACTTAAAGGCATTCTGATGGGAAAAAGCTTCAGAAACACCATGTTGTGCAAAAACTGACGGAGTTAAGAATCAAAGACGCACGAAACACACATTTCCCTGCTCAATGACAGAACCAGGGGGATATCAAGGCAATTTCTGATTGGTATGTAACCAACGCGAAACGTATCAAGAATCATTATAGTGAAACGTTCGATATTGAAGTACGAAATGGTGCGAAGTTGTTTTTCCAGAATGAGACTCCGCATCTCTGTAAAAGACAGGCGTTACGAGGTTTCTCCCCATTGAGGACGACGTTTCAAGGTCACACATCAGGGCACACAGCAGAAGTAACCGGAGAACGCGGCAGGACCAACCGAGGATGCCATACGTTCCAGGGCCTTGAGTTCCCGTCTCACTTCCGTTTACTTGCTCAACAAACCATCAATCTCTTTGAGCTTCTTCGCAACTCTCCTGCCTGTTGCGCTCAGTGAGATCAGATATGTACGTCTGCCCTTCATCTCTTCCTTCATCGTGATCAGTCCGGCATCCTGCAGAATATCGAGTAGCTTGTCCAATGTGTTAGGGCTCGTGACAACACTATAGAGATCTTTCTTGAAACACTGACCATTCTGAAGTATGAACAGCATAGCGGACATTGAGTACTTTGCATCCAGTGCCTTCATGGGGCCAAGTGAAGGTTCACACGCTTATCATTCTTTTGCTCAGCCGGTCCCCGACTCAGGATGCGTGCATACTGTTGTTACTGCTCATCACTAGATGGAATACAGACGTAAGTCAAAAGGTTGTAAGAAATGAAGCCGGGACGCAGACACTGCGTAGGCGGGATACTGTGGTCAGCGTAGAGCGCGCCTGAAATGGCGCCGCAGGCCGCGCTAATCATATTCGCCCGCACCATGTGCGCCGGACACCGCGCTCATTATGACCTGGATTGTGTCAGCATCGTCGTGGGTTCACGGGCATTACACCCCTACAGCTCTTCCGCACTCCAGCCTCAGTGTTTGCTTACGGTCGCGATCAGATTGTGAATGCCGAAATGCCCTGGACTCTTCCCGCACCGTCAAAGGCTTTCGACCAGTGTTCGCCCATATCCTTTGAGTAGTACACTTCACCAGTTGTCGTTCCGAAATAAATGCCAGCATTGTCGAATGTGTCCAAGGACATCGCGTCTCTTAATATGCATGTGTGATTTTTCTTTGGCAGGCCGTCGGTCAGTCTCTCCCACGCCTTTCCGCCATCAGAGGTCCGGTAAACAGCGAGCTCGCCTTTTATGCAGGAGTTGTGTTCCTTGCAGGGTCCTCCTTGAAACGCCGGAATAGTAAACAGCTTCCCGCCGTTCAGATCGTCCGGGCTCTCAGCCAGCGCTATGGGAAATCCATGTCTAAGTGTGTTTCCAGGGCTGATGTCGATCCAGCTCTGCCCGAAGTCTGAGGACTTGTATACCCCGCAGTGATTCTGCTGATAAACAGTTCCGGGCTTTTGCTCAGAGACTGCAAGCTTGTGGGTGCACCGATGAACTTCTGCTAGATGACTCTTCATGATCTTTTCCGGATCAGTTTCCCCATGTCCAGTGACGTCAGCGGCTGCCCAGTCAGCAGAACATGTATTTTTCACCCCATTGTCAAGCAGACTCCAGTTCTTTCCCGCGTCATCAGTTCTGTACGGTCCTCCTCCGGAGCTTACAATATAGAAACGATCCTTCTGATTCGGGTCCATTTTAATCGTATGGATGCAGAGGCCAACTGTTCCGAATCCCCAGTCGACTCCCCACTCGTTTCTCTTCGGGGCAGTAAACAATCCTGTAACTTCCTCCCAGTTCATGCCCATGTCTTCGGACTTGAAAAGGTGGCCATAGTGTGTGCCTGCATAAACAGTATTCTTGTGATGCGGATCGAACTCGATCGTCCACGTCTTCTTGACGTGCAATCCGTCGTTTCTCGGCTTCCAGCTCCTGCCAAAATCCCGAGACGCGAATATGCCGTTTGTATGAGTGGCCGCAAACATCGTCTTCGTTCTTGAATCATACCTTATGCAGTTCACACTCTCTTTCCGCAGAAAGGGTCCAACCTTTTTCCATTTGTCTCGTTGCGAGTCAGAGACCAGCAAAAAGCCTCCCTGCCTGGTTCCAACACCGACGGCTATCTTCTTGTTCTTGTCAGAAGACGCATGCGAACGTTGCCGTGCCATTTGTGATTACCTGACTTTTACGCTGTTTTAAAAAGTGTTGTTAAAAATGTTACTCGCATAAATATGAACTCATCTATTTATACCGTGGGCTGGAGGGCTGGGACAGCGAATTTAGTGATATTTCCAGCTAATCCCGGTATCGGCCAAAACCGCCGGCAGCGACGGCCTGCGAAATCGGCATTGCATGTTAACAAACGCCTGTCTGGTCAGAGTTTTCATGAGGAGGGCAACAGACTTGTCTGTGGCATTGTGCTCAGTAGTGACTGGCGGCAGTATGGCGACAGAATTGACTTTTCCCTTCAGACTTTGAATATATTCAGATGAGTGTTATCTTAAAACCGCGAAGCTTTATAAGTATACGCGATATTATGATAACTTGTAATGAACACCTCTTCCTTAAAACTGCTGTACCAGCTGCTGACGGGCCCATCATCCGTTCACCAGCTTTCGCACATCCTTGGTTTGAGTGAAAGAAGAGTTCAGGAACTGACAAAGGAATTGCGTGAAAGGGGTCTGTTAGCGTCAAAAGGCGACAGGAGTCTTGAGATCAGCAGCAGTCTGGGCGGAACTCTTCTAAGATCACTTTCCTCCAGATATGACTTGAGGAAGATTTTGCTTGATGCAGGCGAACAGGTACTCGCATCCATCCTCTCTGAGCGTGATATTGTTGGTATTCAGCGGTATACACGGCTCTCTTATCCTACCATCCGAAGGGCACTGTCAAGGCTGATGGAGGCGGGAGCGGTGCAACAGATCGAAGAGGGGGGTGCATTCAGACTAAAGGAGGGAGATCCTGAACTGTATACCTTCGTTATGTTTCTCCGGGAACAGCATGAAGCCGGAAAATATGAGGGAAGCGCCGAAGTTGTCTATTCAACACCGGAGACGGTGCTCAAAACAATCCCAAAGGGGGATACCGCCTCAGGCAGTCTGACGGCATTCTCAGCATTTTCGCAGTGGGACATTGAACTGCGCACGGTGCGTGACTACCGTATATTTCCAGAACTGGCAATAGGGCCAGAAGATGCACTGGTGCACGCCCTCGCATTCTCAAAGTCGCGCGCAGACTATACAGACTGCCTGCTATTCTATCTTAAGAATCGAAATATTCTAAAGCATTCGAAACTGAGGGAACTCGGCAGGTCATTCCATGTTTCAGATGCTGTTTTTGACCTGGAAACCTTTGCCAGAACAGGTTCTCCAGAAGTCATGGAGAGGTTTCTTCCCGAAAATGAAATATATGAAAAAGCGAAACTGTACGACATCAATCTTTCAGCGATTCGGGAGGAAACACCGTATGAGGACTTTGTCGCCGACCTCTCAACTGAGCTGATAACGGCTAAACCGCCAAGTCTTTTCATCTTCGGCGGCGAGGCGATGAGGCAGAAAGGACTCAAGCGCGCCACAAAGGATATCGACATAGTGCTGGAAAATGTGGCTGCATTCAGTTTGCTGCGAAGCGCCATTCTCAATCTCGGATATGTCGAGCGGACAAATACGACTGGAAATGGAGCGCACAGGGAGCGATTTCCACGCGGTGTCTTTGTGCATGATTCACTGCCAACGATAGATGTCTTCACAAAGAGGATATTGGATGCCTTCAGCCTGACTCCCAGCATGATTTCGCGCAGCGCCTGCCGGAAGTCGAATAATCTTTCCGTGTGCCTCCTCTCAAACGAAGATATTTTTTTGCTGAAATCGATAACAGAAAGGGAGGGAGATCTCTATGATATGGCTATTCTGGCGGCCACTCCTGGTTTCGACTGGAAAGTTGTATTGAATGAACTGCTGAGACAGGAAGAAAAGGCCAGCAGACATTTCTGTCTGGCCGTAATGCAGGCAGTCGAGGAGATAGAAAGAAGAAACGGTATAAGAACGACCATTCACAGGGCTCTTGAATCCCATTGTCTGGATGCCTCAATTTTGCTCATGTTGGAGATCAAAGGACCTCTTCGCCTCAATGACATGCTTGGAGTGCTGGAATATCCAGAATATACTGTACGCAGGCATGCCAATGGCCTTGTCAAAGCGGGTAAACTTTCAAGAGATCAGGAAGATCGATACTCTATTAAAAATCGCAAAAGGAAGGAGAAGTGAATCGGCCGACTGTAATTGTAAGGCACAAACTGTCCGGCGAAGATACAACTTTCAGAGAATTACCGATTCCGACTGAAAGACCTGTCTTAATGTCTTCGGCCATTTGTTCTACACCTTTGTGCCATTGACAGATTGTGAGGGTGCGAGGGCATGAATACGATTGAGTCTGAGGAAATCCATGTACTTCTGCATCATCATTTCCGCAGCCTCCACGGCAGAACCGTTCTCCCTTAGCAAGTCCGTGATCAGCTGAGATATTGTGACAATCCTGTATCCTTTAACTGCGAAAAGGTTGTGAAAGACGCCCCTGTCGTACGATCTCAGCCTGACGTTTCCGCCGCCGACCAGGGCGCCCGCCCTGACCAGCATTCTGTGCCAGTCATTAAGATCGTCAGGACATACATAGAATTCAACCTTGGACGGGAAAAGATATCCATTAACAATAGATTCCGCCTGATACGTTGTGAGAGCGTATTCCAAATCTGATTTTCTCAGTACTCTCAATATTCCAGGCAGCATGTAACTCTGAGATCTGTATCCGAGGTGTATCGAACTCCACCTCTGCAGGAGACCATTGCAGTCAGTTACCATGGTCCCTTTTACCAGGTGATCTTCCTCAAGTCTGTCAAGGAGAAGGCTCACCTGTATTTGCTGTGCGCCGGAAAGTCTGGCGATTCTGTATTTTGTCAGCGTACCTTCGGGATTGCATAATATAATTCTGTATATTCTGTCATTCTTCGTCCCTCTTGGCAGCTAATTGCTGCCTTCGCTTTGCCGGACTTCCTGCTGCGCCATTCTCCATCGTACAATAATAACGCGATTTGTTATTCAATGTTATTGTGGTATAATTACCTCATGCACCCATAACTGGAATTGCGGCGTAGCTAATGGTCTGCCACCCTGTCGAGTGAGACGTTGTTGGTTCACAAAGATATAGGAAACAAGTCAGAAAGAAAGTAGTTTGGAGGAAGAGTTGTGGCAGCAAGAACAGGAGGTGTGTGGCAGCCCGAACTGCATTGTGACAGAAGTTTTTAAACTAAGTTTATGTATGTGTTTAAACATATAGGTCATTGTGTCAAAGACAATCACGATTAGAAACGAAATATATGAAGAGTTGAAAAGGATCAAAAAGAAGGATGAGAGTTTCAGTGAGTTCTTCGAGAGGTTGTCAAGTGAGTTGAGGCCCGTTGACTCCCTGAGTAAACTGAGGGCATCAGTGGAATTCAAAGACAAGAAGAAGTTGCTGCAGGAAATAGACCTCAGGAGGAGTGAGAGAAGGCCATGATAGTCCTGGATTCAAACATCCTCATTGAGATATTTGACAAGCATTCGTCTGTCGGTGGGAGGTTTTATGATAGAATAATCGACAGCAGAGAGCCTTTTTCCACGACTGCACTTAACCTGCACGAAGTAAGATACGCACTTGAGAAGTACGCAAGACTATCGGAGGAACTCTCAAGATTGCCGATTCTGAATTACACTTCAGAAGATGCGAAACTTTCCTCTTCTCTTGAGGTCATGACGGAAAGGAAAGGCAGGAAGGTCCGGCGCATGGATTCGATGATTGCTGCAACGGTCATCAACAATGCCGGGCGCCTATTCACCACGGACGTCAGGCACTTTGAAATCTTTCGTGAAGCAGGACTGTTGCTCTTTCGGTGATTACCAAAAGTTCAAAACTCGGGTCTGACCGCCAGACTGAGCGGCATGCATCAGATGCGTTCAGGGATTAAAACAGTTCTATGATGCGCAGTGCACCACGACGTTTGATGCCACGCCCGACCAGGCGAATGCATGAGATGCGCGACTGGTGATGTTTATATTCAGGCTATGTTTCCGATTATCCGTGAGCATCGAAGCACTCCTGGCCATCGACGTCAGGAAAATCTATCATCCGCGAGGTGCAACCCCCGTAGACGCACTGAGGGGGGTCTCCATGACAATTCGAAAGGGAGAACGGATTGCCCTCCTCGGCCGAAACGGTGCGGGCAAGACAACCTTCCTTCGTATTAGCTCAACACTGCTTTTGCCAACCTCCGGCACCCTGGAGGTATTCGGCCATGATGTGATGACACACCCTGAGCAGGTTCGCCCTCTCGTTGCGGTGGTCCCGCAGGAGGGTAAACCCTTCTACCACCTCACTCCTCGGGAGCAGATATATGCCTATCTGAGGGCACGCGGTATAGACAGGGAAACAGCAAAATCCCGTGTGGCAGAAGCACTTGAGCAGATGGGACTGGAGGAAGTTGCTGACCGCTTGTCAATCACACTTTCCGGAGGGCAGAAACAGCGTGTGATGGTCGCAACTGTCATCGCGACAAAGGCGCCGCTCCTGTTCCTCGACGAACCGACGATAGGCATGGATCCCTTTGCCCGGAGGGCTGTCTGGGAGACCATGCGCCGTCTCACTGACCAGGGCTCCACGATTCTGCTTACGACACATTACCTCGACGAGGCTGAAGCGCTGTCACAGCGCCTCTATGTCATCGACGGCGGCCGCGTTCTGGTCGAGGGGACTGCCGACGCCATCAAGCAGCAGATCGGCGGCACGCTCAAGGTTTCTGTAGCAAACGGGGAAGCGCTGAAAGAACAGCTCTCTGCATTTGGTGAAATCGTCTCGGATGGCGGGACCGTCCACCTCATCACGCACCCCGAGCAGATAAACGAGATTATGGCCACGGCCATGCGCGCAGGTCTCACAGCGACAGTGGGGCCGGTGACACTTGAAGAAGCGTTCCTCAAGATTGTCGGCCGGTCTATCGATGAGGAAGCGGGGTGATAACACGGATCTGGAAGTCAGGTGGACAGGTATGTGGAGTTTCATGGCCACGGAAACCCGCGTCCAGTTACACGAATGGCTCGCTGTCGTCACAGGTTTACTCGTCCAGGCAGCGCTCCTTGTGTTTGTCTGGGTCTGGGCACCGCGCCTCCTCTCCTTCGCACTCATTGGAGCCCTGTCCTACTCTGCATTCCTCGTGGGTCAGCGTGTGCTCAATGAAGCAGCCTACATACGCGTGGACCACAAGCTCAACGAACTCTACCACGCCAGCCCGATGTCCCCGGAGTCTTACTTCGTCGGCATGTCGCTGGGTATCCTGCTTGCTTACCTGCCTCCGATGTTAATCCTTCTGGCGTTACTGGAGTTCCTGCATCCGCTTAACGCTCTCGCAGCGCTCACACTTCTGTTGACACTCCTGGCGGTGTGGGCTTTTTCCTCATCCATGGGCTACTGTGTATCCACTGTGTTCAAGGACATGAAGACCATCTGGCCCTATTCGAGTCTGCTCACGAATCTCTTCGGCATTCTACCGCCCGTCTTCTATCCGCTGCGATATTTCCAGGCTTCACTGCGTCCGATTGCCCTTCTCGTCCCGACGAGTTCTTCCGTTGCACTGATTGAGAAGGCAGCGGGCATGGCTGCCCTTTCGCCCAATGAAGTATTCCTCGGGGCAGGCTCTCTAGCGGTTGAGGCCTTAGTTTTCATCGTCTTCGGTATTTACGTGGCGCGCCGCACGGCAAGAGAGGGATAATATGAAGGAAGTCGACGGGAAAATGATCGCCGATATACGCAGGGGCAGGATCTTTCCCGCATTCGCGCTCATAGGCTGGCGCTGGATTGCACGCAACCCCATTGCAGTGGCCGTGCCAATCCTGCTGCCCTTCTTCTTCCTTTATTTCCTGCACCTGATTTCACAGCCGAGATATTTTCCCCTCGAGATCGCCGGCGCCATGCTATTCACAACGCAGAACATAGGCAGCTGGTGCCTCGGGGATGCCTCCGAACTGCGCCTTGAGATGCATTTGCAGGACCTGTTCACCGCCTCTCCACTTGACCGCTTACGCTACCTCTTCGGCATCGCTTTCTCCAACCTCATCCCCGCAGTTCCGGCACTCATCGTCCTGGGTATCCTTCTCTCGTATGTGACGCGCGTCTCGCTAGGCGCATGGCTCATCCTCGGAGCATCCATCTTCGCCGTATGGATTCTTTATTCCGCGGTCGGTCTCGCGATATCTAGCCGAGTCAGGAGCCAGATGGAGGTCTGGCCGGTTGGAAACCTCGTCTTTACGGCGCTTGGCATCTTCTCTCCTCTGTACTATCCGCTTGATATTCTGCCTCCGGCTTGGCAGGCCGGAGCTCACCTGCTTCCGGCAACTTATGCAGCCCTGCTGGTACAGGGCGCACTGGGCTTCACCAGGGCGACTGCCGCAGAGATGCTGCTCAATGCGTTCCTGCTTGTCCTTTCGACGATCATCGGCCTTGCCATTGTCCTGCGTTTATACACCTGGCGAGAACCCTGAGTCTCAGACCAGCGCTGAGCAGGACAGTGTCAGGAATAAATACCGGTGAGCCACGGGCAGCAAGAAGAGGATGTCACAAGCTTAAGCTGTCGCGCAGGTCTTCTATCTTCTCTTCATCCAGAAGGTCTGCAACAGAAGGTTTGTCAGTCAAATCTACTCGAAGTGCCTTCGCAATCTCCCTGTGCCCCATTCCAAGTTCCATCTCAGAAAACAGTTTGTCAGCAAAGTCACCGAAACGCTTCACCTTGTTGAAATACACATTCCCCATCTTGTGCAGGCTCACAGAAACTCTGGCGCGCAATTCAATGTCGTTTCTGAGAGGGTCGTACCCAAGGTTTTCATTGTGGAAGTCTTTTCGATACAGTTCATCTTGTTCTTTTAACAATGAAATCAGACGAACTTCGTCAAGTTCCTTCTTGTCGACAATTGTTCGTAAATCATCTATATCGGTCGTTCTGGTAGGATAGATTTTGAAAAGAAAAATAGAGTTGTGTTCAAGCAAAATCAAAAGGAATTTTCCATAAATGGTTTGTGTTGAACCACTCTCCATCAATCGAGTAATCCTCCAGTTATTCCAATATGGCCAATGCAAGTCGATAACATCGACATCGCTCGCAGCATTTTCCAAGCGCAGCAGATGGCTGCGTTAGCCGACGGTGTACCAGATCTGCTGTAATTTCCTGATCCTGTACTTCCACTCTATTCACCTCAACTGTCTTCCAAGCTAAGATATTTTCTGCCTGTCATCCACT
>JAHEAA010000026.1 GCA_019721035.1 Candidatus Sysuiplasma acidicola | reverse complement strand
CACATAGTCCTGAACGATATCTTCCATTTTCTTTCTGGGCTGCTTTATGAATTGCTTTGCGGTCATGTCCGTTGTGTTCAGAAAGCGCCCCAGGCAGCGAAGATATATATCCCCTGTAATCACCGAATTCTTTCCAACGTTGGAATGCCATCGTCTGACATCATCATCTTGCAGCATCTCGTTGTAAAGATCTTTATCGTGGGTTATTTTGCGTGACATGATATAGGTATAAGTCTTAATTGTACTTAAATTATTCTATGATTTATACCATGAACCAGTATGGGTCCGCCCAGATTTGAACTGGGGTCACCAGCTCCCAAAGCTGGAAGGATACCAAACTACCCCACGGACCCTGAGCAGATGCAGAAGTCGACTTCCCTTTATAATTTCCGATCACTTGCAGCTGAAAGTACGATATGTCTACTTTTTTTTTTGAACTCAGAAACTGGTTGAAGATGCGAGCACCTTCTTTAACTTCTCCAGGGCCGCGCCTCTGTGCGATGTGGCATTTTTCTCACCAATATCCATTTCGCTGAATGTCTTAAATGAGTTTGACGGCACGAAAATTGGATCGAATCCGAAACCTTTTGTTCCTTTCACTGAGTGTGTTATGCTGCCACTGCATTCTCCCACCAATACGAAATGGTGTTTACTCATGGAAAGTCCAATGACCGTCTTGAATATCGCGCTCCTGTCCGATGCGCTTTCCATCAACTTCAGCATGCCTGCATTTCCCAGTGTGCGGTATGCATACGCGCTGTACACTCCCGGAAAACCATTCAATACACTGATGAAAAGTCCTGAATCATCTATGACATAGGGCTCATGTATTTTTTTGTCCAGCCACTGCATGCCGAATGAAACCACTTCTTCCAGCGTATTGGCCTGTATTTCAGGATATGTCATATTCATTCGTTTGAGAATCACGCCTGTGTCGGCTATCGCGCTGTTGAACTCCTTGAGTTTCCCGTCATTTGTTGTTATCAACATCAAGGTGGTCAAGTGTATCGCGCCCTTGATTCAATCTCCCTGGCCTTTTGGAGAACTGCGATGTTGCCTCCTGCTGCCACGTATGCATCCGCGACAATACTGAATTCGTCTTCAAAATCAGGATGGGATGCGCGGTATACTTCTTTGAGCAGTCTGATGTCGACACCTAACACCTCGATGTCAGCGCCCCTCGTTCCCATGGAGAAGTCGAGAAAATACAAATCCCCGTTACGCACGACAACGTTAGATGTCGTCAGATCCCCATGAGCAAGACCGGCTCGATGCATCATCGCAATTTCTGAACCAAATTTCCTCTCAATTTCGTGACGCTCTTTCTCAGTTGATTCAAGAAGCAGCAAATTCAGTCTCAGTCCATCGATGAACTCCATCACTATGGTGCCTTCTCCCTCATCGACATCGTATATTCTCGGTACGTGCATTCCCATCTCCCTGGCGGTTATAATGCATCTTGCCTCGTTCCTCGTTCTCTGGGAGATGATCTTCCTGTCGAGCCGCTCGTCCCTGTACAGTTTCCTTGTTCTCTTTTTTGCTACTGCACTTCTGCCCAGGAAAACGGTACGGAAAATCTCCGCTTCCGCTCCCCTCTTTATGACGCCATCTGCGATGCTATCACCCTAGTGCGGTGGATATGTCTTCTATCAGGTCATCTGCATCCTCTATACCCACTGAAAACCGGACAAGTCCCGGCGATATGTCGATACCTTTTAGTTCAGAAGCGGACAGCTGTCTGTGGGATGTGACTGCCGGTATTGTCACCAGCGATTCCACTCCGCCTAGGCTTGCGGCCACCTTTGCCAGCTTCAGCTTTTTTATGAATCGTGCAGCCGCCTGACCGCCTGCCTTTACCTCGAAGGATATCATACCTCCGTACCCTTTCATAATTCTCGAGGCAATGGCATGTCCTTCGTGCGACTCGAGTCCAGGATACAGGACGCGCGATATGCCGGACAAGTCCTGAAGGTATTCGGCAATAGCCAAAGCGTTTTCATTCTGTTTTTTCACCCTGAGTTCCAGCGTTTTCATACCGCGTTCGAGCAGGTATGCCGCAAAAGGATCCATAGTTCCCCCGAGGATCGACTGCATTTTTCTGATGCCGGAGATGAGTTCTGAGCTGCCTGCCACCATTCCTGCTATTATGTCTGAATGCCCTCCGAGATACTTTGTCGCGCTGTGAATTATCAGATCCGCGCCGAGGGACGCAGGCTGCATATTTACAGGGGAGGGAAATGTGTTGTCTATAATTGCAACGAGTCTGTGTCTGTGAGCTATCCTGAACACTTCTTCAATGTCATAAATACTGAGAGTGGGATTCGTCGGCGTCTCAACATATACCGCTTTCGTGTTTTCGCGAATCATAGATTCCAGCGACGGCACGTCCGCACGTCCGAACAGTGTGACTTTGTGCCCTAATCCCGGCAGTACCTCGGAAAACAACGAATGTGTTCCACCGTAAAGATCGCGCACGGATAGTATGTGTCCACTCTCTCCCATGACCTGCAGAATGGCGGTTGATATCGCCGCCATACCACTGGAAAATGCGATGCTGTCATCCGTTCCCTCCATCAGGCTCAGTTTCTTTTCCACAACCCGCACTGTGGGATTGGACAGCCGCGTATAAAAGTAAGGTGCTCCCTTTTCAGTATAGTTGCCCTCCGCATTCACTGCATAGGGATAGAGGAAGGTCGCCGACTGGAAAATCGGCGTTGTGACCGATCCGGTCAGCGAATCAATCATCTCGCCTCCGTGAACACAGTTTGTCGAAAATCTTCTTCCGTGACTCTCACGTTTCGCAGCAGTTTTCATACGGGCTGTAGCCTCCTGCCGATAATTGCTCAGGGAGTGCTTTAAAACTTCTCTATGGTTTCAAGGCGACTCGTGTCATGATGCCTTTATCTACGGTTGGTGCAATCAAGAGACTCGTGCCAAAGTTACGTACCGGTTCGCAGAAGATCGATTTGCTGCTGGATGGTGGCATCGAGCCGTCGACGATCACAATGATTTACGGCGAGGGAGGCACAGGTAAAACCAATCTCTGTCTGATGGTTTCCAGGAATGCAGTGCTCGATGGCTTCAAAGTGGTATATATAGACACCGAAGGAGTTTCGATGGATCGTCTCCGTCAACTGTGCGGTGCAGAATTTGATAAAGTATCCAGGAATATACTCTTTTCTACGCCATATGATTTCATAGAGCAGACCAAACTCATTGAGAAAGGCATTAAACTGATTGAAAGCAGGGGAAAGATAGGTCTCATCGTGGTAGACAGTCTGACAATGCTCTTCCGGTCTCACAGGGCAGATGAGCAGGAAGACAGGAAGGAACTCAACGAACAGCTCTCGATGCTGCTCTCGGCTGCAAGAAAGAACGATATACCTGTCCTCATAACTTCGCAGGTCTACACTAACATAGATCGTGGCACATTCGAGCCGCTGGGCGGTCATGCCATCAACCATGCCGCCAAAACCATACTCATGTTTGAGAAGCTTGAAAACAGGAGGCGGATGGCTACGCTAGTAAAGCACCGGTATCTCCGTGACAGCGAACATGTCGAGTTCAGCATAACTCAAGGTGGAATCGAATAGGCTATGTGAGCATTGTGGTTTCAGCTGTCCCGCCGGACGGTATAGTCAATCATTTCCAGCAGAAGTTCCTTGGCTTCCGAAAACTTGAGCACTGTTGTCTTCTCCTTCGCTTCCCTGACATACTCGAGAGCGAAGTTCTTGGCGTAGGATACGGCACCGCACTTGTGCAGAAGACTCACGGCCTCCTGGACAGATTTCCGCGATGCTTTGGGGTTGCCAAGAATGCCGCTGAATGTCTTTCTATCTTCCCCCCTGAGCTCATTCATCCCATAAACTACCATTAGTGTCCTCTTTCCTTCCCGTATGTCGCCACCGAATGGTTTCCCGGTTTTTTCCTCGTCGCCCTCAAGGTCGAGAATATCATCCCATATCTGGAAGCCTATACCCATCAGATAGCCGAGCTCGCCCATTGCCTTTATCTGTTCCAGTGTTCCCCTGCCTATGATGGCTCCGGAGCGAGCAGCTGCAAAATAGAGCCTAGACGTCTTCTTGTCAATCATGTTCAGGTAATCGCGGACCGCAACGTCGTGCTTCTTCTCAAATTCCATGTCCATCTGCTGCCCTTCAGCCACTTCCCTTACTGCAAGGGCAGTATCGTTGACTATTATTCTGAGAAGCGCATCGTCAATCTGCAGATTGCATATGTTTTCAAACGCCAGCGCAAACAGCGCGTCTCCAGCAATTATGGCTGTAGGTGTATTGAATTTCTTATGCACGGACAGGATACCGCGTCTCATATCGGATTTGTCCATTATGTCGTCGTGAACAAGTGTAAAGTTATGGATTAGTTCCAGGCCCACGCCGTACGGCACAGTGGTTTCACCATTGCCTGAAATCGCTTCGGCGACAAGATATGCAAGCAATGGTCTCAACCTCTTTCCTCCCGCCAGCGGGTAATGTTTCATGGCTGTTCTGAGAGTTTCGTTGTCTCCGATTGCCAGGGCTTTTTCAAGTTCCCTGTTAATCTTGGCCTTCCTTCCTTCGAGTCTATCCATTAAGCTCATCGATCAACATTCCTCCAGCTGGCAGCCATGGTACTTCTGTTCCACTCAGTCAACACCGATCCACACCCCTGTCATGCCGGAAATGATGCATTTCTTTTTCGAAAGGTCCCTAACATTCTGCGACCCTGTGAGGAACATCGCAACTCTAAGTTCCTCTATTATCCCCATCAACTCCGACTTTACGGCAAGACTGCTCTCAGAAGCAGACCTGATTAGCGCCCCTGCCAGACCTGCACAGGATGCTCCAAGACAAATAGCTTTTGCTGCGTCGAGGCCGTTTCTTATCCCACCGGAAGCAACGACAGGCAAACCCACGTTCGCTTTGGTGACAGAAACAGGTGTCGGTATCCCCCAGTTCCAAAAGGTCTTGCCGAGTCTTTCGCCGAGTCCGTTTCCTCTGCTTCTCGCTCTGTGGTACTCCACCGCGGACCAGCTGGTTCCACCAAGTCCTCCCACATCTATTGCTTTAACTCCTGCCTTCTTTAACATTAGTGCTGTTTTCCTGCTCACACCTGCACCGGTCTCCTTTGCCATAACCGGCATCTTGCCGGCGATACTGCTTATGGCCTCTACCACGCCATTGGCGTTGCGATCCCCCTCCGGCTGTACAACCTCTTGGAGATAGTTCATGTGTATTGCCAGCACATCTGCGTCGATCATTTCCATCGCCTTTGTTGCGTCGTCAACTCTGTATGCTCTCTTGCCTTTCTGGCCTATCAACTGTGGAGCGCCTATGTTTGCAATTGTGAGCGGTATGTCGTAGTCTGAAACAACACTGTATGTCCCCGCAAGCTCAGGATTCTCAAGCGCTGCCCTCTGACTGCCGACTCCCATCGGAATCTGCAGTGCGGAGGCAGCCTCCGCGAGATTTCTGTTTATATCCTTCGCTTTTGCGAATCCACCGGTCATTCCAGATATCACTATTGGTGCACCTATCTTTCTTCCCAGAAACTCTGTTTCCGTGGAAATAGAGCCAAAATCTATCTCCGGAAGTGAGTTATGCACCATGGTGACATCGTCCCAGTAATTCGAAGTGGAGTTTACCGGTTTGTTGAGAACTATATCCACATGTTCCCCCTTGCGTTTTTCTGTAATTCCATTAACTGAATTGTCAGGCATTTTTTCACTGCCGATTCATGAGGCAAAGCCCCAAATATATTCGGCGAAGCATTTCATTCTATAGAATAAAAGTTTTTGCTTACAAAATTCAGTGCTCCTCAACCTAAATCGATTGAAATGCGTCGGCGTTTTAGCACATGGCACATTTGGTCATTTCTTATTCAATCTCTCTCCGGCGTCGTGCATTAACTTCTGTTCCTGCTGTTGCGTCTCCATTTAGCGCAGCAGAAAGGCGCCCATGTTTATTCCCGTTCACCACGTGTGTTCTTCCGCTGTATTTTGCGACTTCAAAAAGAACTCTAAGCTTGCCTTCCATACCTCCGGTCACGTCATCACCGACTGCCGAACCTGCATTGAGCTTAGACGCCGTTGAAATACTTTGCAGCAGTAAACTCTCAAGAGATGTTTTAGGATCCGCTGTAAAGATCCCGTCTACATCAGTGCAGAATATTGAAACAGACGGCCTGGCCGCGCGACTCAGTTCCTTCATTATGCTGTCACCCGACAGTATCGTGAATGTTCTCCTCCGGTCCATGACAGCATCCCCGAACGATACCGGTACGAGTCCTATCCTTGTGGCCGCCAGCACTGAATCTGCATAGGTGGAGATGATGTTACCGTCGTTGACTTTGAAAAGATTTTCCGGGGGGAACGACACCGCAGGCATTGAATGGGCGTGCATCAACTCTATTATTCTAGCATCAAGGTCGCGCATATCCTTACGCACTTCAGCAAAACCACTCAACTGGTCAGTGCCTGTGAAACCTTCTTTTATTGAATATTTCTTGGCAATTATGTGACCAAACGATCCGCCGCCGTGCACAACTATGGCACCTCTGTTTCTTCCTTCTGAGAGATAAATGGAAAGTTCGCCGAGGAGCCTATCTGTGTTTCTCCTTGCGAACGACCTGAGTCTAGATTTATTTGTCACGACGCTTCCACCAAGTTTCACCAGTGCAAGTTCGACGTTTCTCATGGAATCCCGTCCGGTAATCGGCTCAGTCCGCAATATGCACAGGGTGCATAAATAGAAATTGAGCTGCCCGTGATTGTATGCGTGCTGCAGAACCATTGCCAAAATTGAAAAGGTTAAAAACAAGTCAGTGTTTGCACAACTCAATATGAATGGACACGACACGACTCTAATTGTGACGGTCCGGAAGGAAGATATTAATGTACATAAAGGAGATAATAACGCCTGAAGAAAGGGAAAAACTTCTGTCTGAAATCGGACAGGATCTGCCGTACGGACTCAAAGCAAACATTTCCGGGGTCTGTGTGAAACTGAATACTGATATCGACTTCTGGGCTGATGAATGGAGACGTAACTGGTTTCCGATGCTTCACACAATACATTCACACGGACGCTTGTTTGTCAGGAACGTGGGCGGCGAAGAGAAAGTCAAATACGATCCGCTGAGCAATACTGCGTTTCTTCTTGACACGGACTACTATGGTTACGTGAAGAGCGTCGCCCTCGCCCTGGCCGGCGATGTGATGGAGGAGAATCACGACATCTATTCCATACACGGCGCCTGTCTGGATGTTGACGGCCATGGTGTGTCAATTATTGCGCCTTCCGGTACTGGCAAAACCACAACTGCCTACGGACTGATGAGACTGGAAAACGTGCGTTTCATAGGCGACGACTGGCATTTTTTCCGGTTCTTCGGGAAGGATGTTATAGCATACGGTTCGGAGAACGAATCATATATCAGGGCCGATGTGGGTGATGTCTGGCATGAATATGAGAAGCTTGTCAAAATGGCAAGATTCGACAACAAAAACAGAGCGGTTGTAGATATAAGCAGGATTGTAGGAAGAGGAAACATAAGGGACAGCGTTCCGCTCAAGCACGTTATACTGCTACAGAGGAATAAGAGCGACAGGAACATGATCAGGAAGCTTGATGCAGAAGAGGCCATCGATTATCTGGCCAAGCATGAATTTTGCAATCCACATTTCCTGGTTGAAAATGCGCGAAAGAAGAAGCTCCGTATAAACGCATACAGGAGACTGCTGTCAAGTACAGACGTCTATATGCTCAACACAGTGGAAACACCGCTTGAAAGTCACATGCGAATAAGAAAGGTACTGGGTCTTAGACCTGATGCGCCGCTCAGACCGCTCTGATATTTCCGTATCGTTTCAGACACGGCTTATGTCGGCGCCCCTTATGTCTGAGAGTCTACCAATCTTCTTCAGTTTTCCGTCAGTCACAGCGAACGCTATGGCGTTACCTCCGTCGCGCCCTTTCAGATACGGGCTCATGAATTCTTCCCAGTTGGAAAGCACATCAGTTCCGAGTGCGAACGGACTGAATGCTGGGAGTATGAGCAGCGGATCTTCATCGAAGTAAAGGAATGCGGGGAACTTGTACGATCCTCCAACGCTGTCAACAATCCTGATGGCCGGATGTTCATGTCCTATGATCATTACGGAATCTTTCCTGCTGTCAACTCTCACATCTCCATGAGCAAACTTCGCCCTCCCGACATCTTGCGATCTGACAACCCTTATGCCAAATGTTCTTGCGATGTTTATGATGTAATTGTCATGGTTTCCGCGAACAACAGTCACCCTGCACCTGTCTGTCAGCAAAGTGAATAGTCTCCTGATCTCTAGCCATTCCTGCATGGTGTTCCTCCCGAACTCATGCTTTACGTCCCCGTTTATCAGTACAGTAGAGGGCTGATATTCGCGTAGTATACTCTCAATACGCTCCTCTTCCAATTTCATCTGCATTCTGGGAAGGAATAATCCACGGGATTCCATGTAAACCTCAAAGCCCAAGTGCAGGTCGGATATGCCTATGGTTTCTTCGTTGGGCATATATACAATGCCATATCCGCTGATGACAATATCGTCACAAATCCTGTACTCTTTGGGCATTTCGTACTGCTAATATCGGGCATCTATAATTCGGTAGCGCCAACTCTCGCAATCTTATTCTTTTGCCGCGCAGATCAGTTGCGGATCATAGAAGTGTTTCGGCTATGTGGCCGAAAGCCTAATAATGTCATTTCAGCGTCGAACCACATCGGATACAATTGCTGAGGAATACCTTTACAATATTCAGGGGCATAGGTCCAGATAGGGAATATGCGCTCTGGAAGAGTGGGATCAAAACTTGGACAGACCTGCTTAACGACAGACGCTGCAGCCCTTCCAGGGAGCATGAAATAACCATGGCTGAGGACGCATTGCTCAAATCGGATGCCCGCTACTTCACCAGACTTATCTCTCAGTCAGAAAGGTGGCGACTTTGTTACGATTTCATACAGGGTGCAGCATTCATCGACGTGGAGCTTGACGGCTGGAGCAGGCATTCTGAACCGGTAGTGATTGGCGTGTTCGCTCAGGGAAGTTTCAGCTCTTTTGTCAGGGGAGACAATCTTTCGGCTGTTTCAATTCTAAGGAAGATAGGTGCAGCAACAATGCTCGTCTCATTCAACGGTGCAAGGCATGACATGCATTACATCAACAGGGTTATACCGGGTATCTGTTTACGGTATCCTGTTGTTGATATTGTTGCAATGGCCAGAAAGGCAGGACTGTCGGGGGGCCTGAAGTCCGTGGAAAGGCGACTGAATATACGGCGTAACAGGTTTGTTGAACTTTCTGCAAACGGACGTGCGGTGGAGCTGTGGCATATTTGGAAAAAGAAGAGAAGCAGGGGAGCACTGAATCTGCTGAAGATGTATAATATGGAGGATACGTGCAATCTGTTACCGGTTTCAGAATCAATAAGGGATATACTTTACGCGAAAACGACAGGTGGCCTGCTGGATGGATAGTCACAAGGAGTTTATTGATGAGGCGAAGAGGATCGGCCGGGCGGTGAAAGGAGCTAGCCGCATATCCATATTCACGCATATAGATGCAGATGGAATATCATCCGGCTCTATTGCCTACGCTACAGCGAGCAGACTTTCGATACCAGTTGAGATCACATTTCTGAAGAAGCTGGACGATGCTGCCACAGAATTGATCAGAATGAAGAAAGACAGCCTCATCTGGCTCAACGATATAGGCTCAGGCTATATATCGCGTTTTTCAGGACTTAACATGATCATTGCTGATCACCATGAGCCAGAATCCATCAATCCGGTTCTCGTGGAGAATGGAACTTCCAGGCTGGCAGACAGCTCCATATGTCATCTGAATGCGCACCTATTTGGTATAGAGGGTTCTACCGAGATATCCTCTTCAACCACTTCTTATTTCATAGCAAGATCAGTTTCAGACCGTAATATAGATCTCTCAGGCATTGCGATTGTGGGCGCGGTAGGCGATTTGCAGGATTCGAGGTACGGGAAACTCACGGGTATGAACCGAATTGTACTGGAGGATGCGGTTAAGTGCGGAGCCGTAAAGGTGATGAGGGACGCGCGTTTCTATGGTAAGGAAACAAGGCCGATTACCAGGCTTCTGGAGTTTTCCGTGGATCCGCCGATTCCCGGTGTGTCCAATGACCACAGCGCTGCCGCCAGGGTACTTGATTCACTCGGCATCGAAGTTGTAAATGAAGGGTCAGAGAAGACTTGGTCCGATCTACAGCCGGCGGACAGACAGAAGATCGTGTCGTTCATAGTGCAGAAGATGATCGCCGAGGGTCTTCCAGCCTCGGAAATAAATTCAATCGTCGGTGAAACATATATTGTGCGTGATCTCCGCTCTTCCGCGGATGCGAGAATGCCGGAGGATGCCAAGGAATTCGCAACGCTTCTGAATTCATGTGGCAGGTATGCTAAATACGAAACTGGGATGAGACTCTGCCTCGGAGAGAGAGGAACCATACTGGATAATGCTCTCGCGCTGCTCGAGGGGCACAGGAAGAATGTTTCGAGTGCAATCCGAATGGCAAAACAGGACGGGCTAACTCAGCTTTCTTCTATTCAGTATTTCCACATGCAGGATCGAGTCCCTGACACAATCGTGGGAACGATTGCAGGCATATTGCTGAAGTCAAAGGAGGCAGTGCCAGGTAAGGTGATTGTGGGATTTGCCTTCTCGGAAGGGAAGGTGAAAGTCTCGTGCAGGGGAAGCAGTGAGATGGTTCAACAGGGTCTCAATCTGTCGGAGGCAATAAGGAGGGCCGCAGAATCTGTCGGTGGTGTAGGGGGCGGTCACAGCATTGCGGCCGGTGCGACCATTGATACCGGCAAGGAGTATGAATTCCTATCAAGCCTTGACGGACTTGTCCGCGGTCAGATCACGCAACGTGAAGGAAACGTCTCAATGACCGATTTGCCAGAGTAGTACAGCTTTTTCTGTATGGAGTCTGTTCTCAGCCTGTTCAAACACAACGCTCTGGTCTCCGTCTATCACATCATCTGTTATTTCGAGTCCCCGGTGGGCAGGAAGACAGTGCATGACTATTGCCTTTCTGTCGGCCAACCCGAGCAGCTGTTTGTTGAGTTGATACGGCACGAATAACTTCTCCCTTTCCTCCTTTTGTGCTTCCTGACCCATGGATACCCACACATCGGTATAAAGTATGTTGGCCTTGTTAGCGGCCGCCTTTGGATCGTTGACGATCTCGATTCTTGAACCAGTGCCTGTTGCAATTGATGCTGCATACTCTGAAAGGCGGTGCGGCGGCTCCCGCCCCTTCGGTGTGGCAGCGGCAAAATGCATTCCAGTCAAAGCAGAGGCAAGCATGAGTGAATTGCATACATTGTTACCGTCTCCGACGTATGTAAGCCTCAGACCCCTGAGTTTGCCGAATATTTCCTTTATGGTCAGGAGATCAGCCAGAGCCTGGCATGGGTGTTCCACATCATCGAGTGCATTTATCACTGGAATGGACGACACTGAAGCGAGCTCCTTCATCATTCTGTTATCGTATGCCCTGTAAACTATTCCGTTCACATATTTGCTCAGTACCCTGCCCGTATCAGACAGCGTCTCGCCTCTTCCAAGCTGCAGATCGCCGGGATTCAGGTACAGTGCATCGGCTCCGAGATGATGTATCGCCACTTCAAATGAAACCCTGGTTCTCGTAGACGACTTCTCAAAAATCATTGCAATCTGTTTATGCTTAAGTGGTCTGATATTCAGATGCCCTTTCCCTTGTTTCAGCTCCTTTTTAAGCCGCGCCGCGCTGTTCAGGAGTGATGGCAGTGATCTTGTCGCATCAATAATCGATATGAAATCTTTCTTTGCCGCTTTCTTCATCGTATCTCGGGGGCAAATGAACCCTTTTGCCTTTTAGCTTTGCTCCTGAATTTCTGACACTTTAGGTCATAGAGTGTCGATTTGGATTGTTTTCTGTTGCATGTGGGAAAATTGGAACTGGTGATATTACCTGCGAGTTGATGCCAATCAGTCTAACTAAGACATAAATAGTTACCAGCATGAAGACGATTGGGAGTCCGATTATTGCGCCTCCTATCGAGAATACGGCACGAAAAGTGCCTGCCATCTTGTTGATTCACTCACACACTCTTCATAAGAGTTCTTGGTGGCTGAGTCCATTGCCTAAGTTGCATCTGCTTAACCCTGCATAATTATCGCAGGGTGAGCTTATTTCAATTGAATAGAGGCTTCGCCACACTGTCGACTTTTCATAGAAAATTTCATTGAAAAGCTTAAGACTTTGGAAAAGCAACATGCCGTCTGGGTGCCTCGACCAGAACACGCAGATTATTTAAACGTAGGCATGCGGAAAAATCGGCAGAACTTGCTGCCACAATACACTGCAGATGGCATCCGGCGTATCGCAACCAGATTACTGACTGCAATGAGTGCCACTTCGCAAAGGTCAGTAAGCGTTTGAACCATCAATAGAAGACGATAGGGTTGTCTCAATCTATGAATACGTGTGCGGGAACATGCGGTAACCCAGGATGCAGCTTCGTGTATTTTAAATCACAAAGTTTTTAATCGCCGAACTCCAATATGTTACTGAAATTCTGGGATGCGATGAGGTGTAGTGGTTTTGTCTGAAAGCGCAAAGATCGATACTGAAGATGAGATTTACCGGAGACTTCTCCTTCTTGAGGAGAGAAACAGTCAGCTGATGGAACAGGCGAGACGCGTCGAAGGCGAAAAACGGTACGTCCAGAGCGAACTAGAAAGGATGCAGAGAGAGCTCAGGCGTCTGAAGAACGAACTCGACAGACTCAAGGCCCCGCCACTGATCATCGGCAATATCCGCGATGTGCTTGCGGACGGCAGGGTCGTGGTCAAGAGTTCGACGGGACCGGATTTCGTGGTGAACCTTGCAGAAAATGTCGAGGTTTCCAAGCTTGAAGTTGGTGCCAGGGTTTCATTGAATAAACAGACGCTGGCGGTTATGGGGACGCTGCCTTCGTCACTGGATCCGATTGTGACGGGTGCTGAAGTCATTGAGAAGCCTGATGCCAGTTACAAGGATATCGGCGGACTGGAAAAGCAGCTTATTGAAGTCAGAGAAGCTGTAGAAGATCCTCTTCTCCGTCCGGAACTATATAAAAAGGTGGGCATAGAGCCGCCCAAAGGAGTCCTCCTCGTTGGCCCTCCTGGGACCGGAAAAACACTCATCGCAAAAGCAGTCGCGCGAAATACTAATGCCGCTTTCATAAGACTTGTAGGGTCTGAACTTGTGCAGAAATACATTGGCGAAGGCGCGAGACTCGTCCGCGAATTGTTTGAACTTGCGAAACAGAAGGCGCCGAGTATTGTATTCATAGACGAACTCGACTCCGTCGGTGCGAAGAGACTCGATGCTGCGACGTCAGGCGACAGGGAGGTTCAGAGAACGCTTATGCAGCTTCTCGCAGAGCTCGACGGTTTTAATCCTCTCGGAAATGTAAAGATTATCGCGGCATCAAACCGACCGGACATCCTGGATGACGCACTTCTGAGACCTGGCAGGTTTGACAGGATCATAAAGGTCCCTCCACCAAATGCAGAGGCAAGAGCGGAGATATTCAGAATACACGCAAACAAAATGAACATAGATGGTGCAATCGATTTTGACGAGCTTGCTCTGAAGGCCGATGGCGCCACTGGTGCCGACATTCATGCGATGTGCACAGAAGCAGGTATGTTCGCGATAAGGGACAACAGGGATACCGTTTTACCTGCAGACTTTGAAAAGAGCATTTTGAAGGTGCTCGGTGAGGAAGAGAACAAGCAGGTGTCCGGTGAAGTGGGACCAATGTTCGCCTGATCATTTCCTGTTTCTCTCTTCAACATCTTCTTCGTAGACAAGAGGGCCGATGTAATCACATCGTTTGCAGTGGTATTTCTGTCCAGTTATGAGCCCGGCCTCATAATACAGTTCGGCGGATCCACATGTTGGACACTTTCTGACGGATCTCCTGGTTATGGAGAGACGGCAGTCACGGCATGTGTATTCCACTTTGCCTTGGTCTCTCGATACTGCGGTATTCCTGGATCCACAGTCCGGACACAGGTATTGTCTGATTCTCAATGTCAGTTCAAAGCGTTTCGATTATTTTAGCCTTGTATTGTCCATGCTGGCCGTTTCTATTTCATCACGAATTCTTCCACATCACGCAAAATCAACTGTGATACTGACTAGTAACTGTTTATATATGGCTTATTTGCCTGCTTCCTCAAAGGCGAGGGTAAAATGCAACCGTTTGAAGCGATGCAACTAATGACGGATGAGTACGCCGTAAAAATACTCGTTGGAACAATGCGGAAACCGCGAACAGCAATAGACCTTTCGGAACTTTTCGGAATACCTATTGCAGCCTGCTACAGAAAGATAAGGCTTCTAGAAGATATGGGCCTCATTTCCTGTATCGAGAGAAAACTGACAAGGGAAGGAAAGAGAATAAGCGTTTACCAGTCACAGTTGAAGAACGCCTATATGTCTTTCGAAGACGGAAAGATGAGAGTGAGATTCGAGCTTGCAAATGGCGTTGTTCAGGACTCGGGCGATCAGTCTCTTGTTTCAACAATAGTCATGTGAGGGCCGAAAGCAGGTTAGCGTGATTCGCTTAACCAATTTAAGCAACAAATCCTTTTCATTTTCACATTTGTCTTATAACCAATTGTACCACTCATATTCGAATTTGCAATGACACAGTTTTAAGTAGTTACCCCTTTTTTAAGCGCACTAACGATGAAGAACCTGGTCATAAGCGAAAAGAATAGCGTAGCCCTGCGTCTTGCCATTGTGCTGTCTGACGGAAAATTCAAGCGCGAGAGAGCGTCCAACATGCCTGTTTACCGTTTTTCTGCGAAGGGAGATGAATTCACAATAATCGGACTCCGCGGGCATATCGTGGAGCTTGACTATCCTCCAGAGCTCAATGACTGGCGTAACACCGATCCGAGGAAGCTGATATATGCTACTCCATACAAGAGAGTGCTTTACAGCAAGATGGTCAGCACGGTCATCGAGGAAGCGGCAAAAGCCGACTGGATTGTTGTAGCGACTGATTTTGATAGAGAGGGTGAGCTCATAGGTATTGAGGCAATAGATCTGGTTGCTGAGGGCGTGTCTAGGAACAATGGGCGGGATGACGGCTCTGCATTAAAGCTGAAAGTGCGCAGGGCAAGATTCAGCAGCCTTGGGAGGGGCGATGTGATCAAGGCGTTCGAAGAACTTCACGATATTGACATCAAGCTGGCGAAGTCGGCCGAATGCAGGCAGTTGGTAGACCTCGCATGGGGCGCCACGCTGACAAGAATGATTTCCATGGCAGCAAACCAGGTAGGCAAGAACTTTCTATCGGTGGGCAGGGTGCAGAGTCCCACGCTGGCACTGATTGTCCGGAGGGAGATGGAAATTGAAAAATTTGTGCCAAAACCATTCTTTGATATGCTTGCTTCCTGCTTCAGCGGAATGAACTTTCAAGCCTCCCACGAGTCCAACCCTTTCTGGGACAGGGAAAAGGCAAGATTAATTCTGTCAGGTCTCTCATCAGAAAAAACTGGCACCGTTGAGGAGTTCGTCTCCGAAAGGAAGGAGGAGTATGGTCCAGTTCCTTTCTCAACAACCCTTTTTATCGTCGACGCTACGAGGCTGGGGTATTCCGGTTCCGAGGCCATGGAAATAGCAGAAAGACTCTATTCTGGCGGGCTGATTTCATATCCCAGGACAGACAATACTGTCTATCCGCGATCTCTGTATCTGAAAGGCATTCTGGAAAAGCTGGCCGACACTGAATTTGCGCCTGATGCAAGAAAACTTCTGGAACAGGAAAGGATTGTTCCAACGAGGGGAAGAGTGGAAACGACCGATCATCCGCCTATTTACCCGGTTGAGGGTGCGTCACGAAAGCACCTTTCGAAGCTTGAATGGGGCATCTATGAGCTTGTTGCAAGGCGGTTCATGGCAACAGTGGCCCCCAGGTCTGTTGTACAGAATATTCATGCAAAAATCAGAATAGGCAAAGAGACGTTTCTCGCAGACGGAAAGAAGCTTATTGAAGAAGGATGGCGCCATTATTATCCGTATTACAGATTCTACGAGTCTGATTTGCCCGAACTTGAAGTTGGCAAGAAGATCGATGTCAGGGAATTAACTCTCCGCGAAGACAAAACTAAACCTCCTGCCAGATACTCGCAGGGCAACCTGATCAGGGAAATGGAGAAACTCGCGCTTGGAACAAAGAGTACCAGGCATGAGATTATTCAGAAACTCTATGACCGTAAATATGTGCAGGGAGATATCATTAAACCTACGCCGATCGGAACTTCAGTCTCTATTGCGCTTGAAAAGAGGGCACCTGAAATTTGCGAGAGCAAAATGACGGCGCGCCTTGAGGAGGATATGGACAGAATCGCCGAAGGAAAGATAACTCTTGACGAAGTGGTCTCAGAGTCGAGGCAAATGCTCAGTACTGTCGTCGAGGAGATAGATGCCAATAGCAAGGAAATAGGAGAAATGATAAAGGGTGCGATACTCGAACAGAAGAGACTGGGTAAGTGCAAATCGTGTGAAGGGGATCTGAGGATTATCGAAAGGGGTGTGAGCCGTTTTGCCGGTTGTTCCAACTATCCAGAATGCACCGTGACATTCCCCCTTCCTTCAGGCTATCTTATAAAACCTGCGGAGAGTGAGTGTAGCGTGTGCGGCCTTCCAATGATCAAGCTTATCACGAAGGGCAACAGGCCTGTAGATGTATGCCTCGACCCCGGATGCGAATCAAACCGGATGACTGGCCGCATAGGGAAGTGCCCCAAGTGCGGCAGGGAGCTTCACGTGATAAGGTCGCAGAGAGGAAAAAGATTCATCGGCTGCACGGGCTACCCTGAGTGTAACACGACTTACCCACTCCCTCAATCCGGCACAGTAACACCGACCGGCGAATCGTGCCCTTCGTGCGGTGCACCCGTAATTGAAATGGCTTACAGAGGGCGTGGAAAGTGGAGGAACTGCGCAAACATGAACTGCCCTTCGAAATCGAAGAAGGAGAAGTGAATGGCGAGCAGATTCATCGTTTCGTAATTCGACGAGCGTATAGTAAAGTTCATATATTGTGGAAGTTACAGTATTATATTGTAGGGAGGGATGGGCAATATATTTTTACCAGTCCCTTCCCGGGTGAGGTTTCCCCCACCTCACCCTTTAAAACGATTAAATCAGTTTGATGTCTTTGGTTTGAGCGCATCCTGTATCTGCTTCAGTTCATAAGAACTGCTTGATTTCTGCATGTATTCAGCGATTTCGTTTCTGATGGTATAAGGGTGTTTGACGCCGAAAAAGCACTCGCTTGGCTTAGCTCTCGGGACATCAATTCCCTTTACCGAGACTGCACCGTTGACTCCCCCTCGTCCGGAGTAATTGGCACCCATTCCGAGGCCGGCCGAGGTAATTGGTACTATGCTTCCGAACGAAAAGATTCTGCCTAGGAACGAGACGGTGACATCGATATCCACGAGGTTCTCATATCGCGTATATACTTCGTTATACGTCAGAAATTTTCTTATCATCGCTATTCGGAAGTTTGTAATGTAATACTTGTACGATTTTCTGTAAAAATCCGCAATTAGAATTGCTGTTATGCCTGCAAATAGTGTGATCGCGGAAAGGAAAATGTCAGCTACCGATCGCAATGCGCTAAATGTCCTAAGGAGGAATACGGAACCAATAGAAACTAGAATAAATGCGGCAAAAGTGAGCCAGTGACGATGATTCCTTGTCAGAAAAAGGGAAAGCACACCTAAAAGCAAAGTGGCTATGGTCCATGGAAGCGCGTATGTTCCGGCATACTGCGATCCGAAAACGACCGTACTGCCGGATGAGAGTGAGGAAAAGAATCTCACTCCACCGTTTTTCCACAGTGCTGTCTGAGTAACTACATAGAAAATTGCAGCCCAGAGTACCAATGTTATGCCTACAAGATATATCTTTATGAATGAAAGTCTGCTCGGGTGTAATTTTTTGATGAGTTTTTCATCAGGGAAAAGTTGTACATTCGTTTGAATCCCTTCTTGCTGCAGATTTCAATGGGTGCCTGAACGATGTGAGGTAAATTATGCGGATTATTTAAGC
>JAHEAA010000025.1 GCA_019721035.1 Candidatus Sysuiplasma acidicola | reverse complement strand
GATAATGAAACACTGCCCTTTCGAATTTGCACAACTTACCTTGAAAGAGGGACAACGGTAGGTCGGCAGTTTGGGTGGGGCGCCACGCCCTCAAAATCGCAACAAGGGCGCCCAAAGGTCAGCTCAGACAGGTCAGAAATCTGTCGGTGAGTGTAAAGGCAAAAGCTGGCTTGACGTAGATTAGGCCAACAGTAATCTACGATGCGAAAGCAAGGCTTAGCGAACCACTAAATCTTCATTATGGGGATTAGTGATAACAGAAAAGTTACCCTGGGGATAACTGAGTCGTCGCCAGCAAGAGTTCATATCGACCTGGCGGTTTGCTACTTCGACGTCGGCTCTTCCTATCCTGGTGGTGCAGCAGCTGCCAAGGGTGGGGTTGTTCGCCCATTAAAAGGGATCGTGAGCTGGGTTCAGACCGTCGTGAGACAGGTTTGTTGCTTTTTGGTGGAAGTGCACTAGTGCCTGATGGGAAGCTCCCTTAAGTACGAGAGGAACGGGGGGGCGCCGCCTCTAGTTTACCAGTTGTCCGACAGGGCATTGCTGGGCAGCCACGCGGTAGTGGATAAGAGCTGAAAGCATCTAAGCTCGAAGCCACCCTAAAAACGAGGCACTTTTCAACGCTCGTAGAAGACGAGTTTGATAGAGCCGGGGTGTAAGTACCGAGGACCTCCGAGGTATTCAGCCCGCGGCCACTAAAGTTGTAGCCACAATAGTGCTAGAAGTTTTGCAGCAACGGCTTGCCGTTACACAGACTGCAGTTGACCGGTAACACAATTTTTTATTTTTTGGCGTAAGAATGACCTTCCCGTGCATTCGAAGAGCAGCTGTTGTTCGCGGCGCTTCGCCCTGAAGTTGCCCCGTAATGTTGCTGTATGAGTTGCCGGCCACACGGCAAATGGCTGCTCCGATCTTTCAGATAAAACAAATATACTTGGTTAACTTATTTTACTATGTATATATGATTTCATCAGCATCCCCGGGAGATGAGGAAACAAGGCTCGCGATGTGCAGACATTCGACGACAATATATAATGAACTGAGCAAAAAATGGACGATGCCGATCGTGTTTGCGCTTGGCACAAAGATATCGTTGCGTTTCAACGAACTGAAAAGAGCAGTCGCCGGCGTTAGCGCCGCCTGCCTTTCGGAGCGCCTGGACCATCTGGAGGAGATGGGAGTTGTCAGCAGGCAGGTGAAGCCGTCTTCGCCTCCGGGCGTCGAATACGCGCTCACTGAGAACGGCCTTTCACTGCGGAGGATTCTCTGCGAACTATCTGACTGGGCGGACGCAACCGGCGCTGTCGGTCAGAGTCAGGGCGGAAGACAGTAACAATCTTCGATGCACGTCAAATTAGATTAATAAGCATGTGCAGCAGTCACACCTGTCATGATAGGCATAGCAGCGGCCGCGGCGATAGGAGCTGCGGCAGGAGCAATAGGACTTGGAGCAGCGTCCGCAGCAACCGGCCACATACCCGGCCTCGCCATCGCGCTGCAGCACATACCGGCAGGCACGCACGGCTACACGGTCGTAAGCACGGTGCAGAATGCACTGCTGGGTGGCGCAGGTGGCGGCGGCATCGGAGCGGCAGTAGCGGCAGCAGCCAAGGTTTTCGGCAAAGCGGCCGTCAAGATATAGTCAGACAGCATCATTTCAGCCTGGGAGGGTAAATCCCATCCTGAAATTTCTTTTTTTCTGCGTTCATTCCTTTCTTCATTTTTACGTAACCAACTTTTGGCCTGTCGACAGATGAAAACGCATTCTGCGCTCCGCTGAACGTTTCAAAATGCGCAGGAGCACGAGATGTATTCGGGCCCCGCAACCCCGCATCCTTTGTCACTGCACCGCCGAAAGCGATGTGTGGTGACTCGTATACTACGCTCCTCTTTCCCATCTCGGTGTAGGCTGTGTGCATAGTTTTGAGCATATATGCTGCGAATAATGCGACAGGTATCAGGCTCAACGGCACATAGAATCCCGCGATTGCTATGACGCCTAGCACGGCCACCATGAGTCCCGAAACGAGTCTCATAACAAGTGACAGAATCCTCGCCGAACTGCTGCTGCCTACGCCAATGTTTGTGTAGTTAATCAGATTGATTGACGAAACCAGATCCTTGCGAAGGATGGACACCGAAAGGATTGCCGACACGCCTGCGACTGCGAGCGGTATAACTTTGAGCGGATAGGAAACGAAGATTGCGACTGAGGATGCGAGTATGAATCCCCATAAGGGCAGCGTAGTCCTGCGGGCATTGCCGTAAATCTGAAGCGACTGCGGCATGACCAGCTTTGAAAACGTCCTGGATATCAGTGATGCGCTGAACTTGATGTAAACAGGCACGATCGAAGAGAACCTGAGTGTGATGCTGGCTGATTTCTTCAGAAGTGGAAGGGCTATGAGATCCATGATAAGCGAAAATGGTCCGGCCACCGCATAAAGCTGTTCTGAGTAGCTTGCACCCACCGAACTGCCGCCAACGCTTGCGAAAAGCATGGACTCCGCACCTCTGAATGTGGAAGCGGCACCGACGAAGAGCGAGTGCCTGGACGGGAAGCCTATGAGCATAGCCACCGAAGAGGTGAGCACGATGTCGCTGAAAAGCATGAGCGGCACGGCCACTGCGATCAGCGGCAGCACCTGCAGGAGCACCGCAGGATTTATCATCATGCCGAAATAGACGAAGAAGATTGCCACGAATGCATCCCTCATGGACATCAGGTTGTCTTTCAGCCGTTCCGTCATTGTCGTTTCGGCAAACACCATGCCGATAAAGAACGCGCCAATGAGCGACTGGACGTAGAGGGCATCCGCAAGTGCGACAGATATGAACACGATTCCAAGCGCGAACAGTATGAACATTTCATCATTCTTTATCACTTCTATGTGCTTCATTACGCGTGGAATAACGATTACAGCCAGCAGCACGAAGAACAGGTAGAACGCTCCAACGTAGGTCACCAGTTGCCAGAGACTTCCGGGTCCTCCGCCGGTTCTGGTCATGAGTCCGCCAGCAATGGTCAGGAGAAGCATTGCGATAAAATCCTCGACAACACTCATTCCAATAATGAATTCGGTTTCAGGAGCGGAGAGCTTTCCGATATCCATTAAGCCTTTTGCGGCAACTGCTGATGACCCCGTGGCAATAATCGCACCGAGGAAAAATACGTCCTCCATCGGCCAGCGCATAAAGACGCCAAGCAGGACTGCAATGAACATATCCATTCCGAAGTTGAAGATGGCAAGAATCGTCGCTGCCGTCCTGGTCTTCTTCAGCTTGCTTATTGAAAATTCGAGTCCCACGAAGAAAAGCAGCAGCACGAGTCCCATTTTGGCAAAATAGCCCAGCAGCACCGTATTTTGTATGAGTCCCGTGTAGGTGATGCCAAGAATACTGAATTTCATGAACGGCCCGATCATCACACCCACGATCATGTAGCCCAGTATGACAGACTGGCCAAGCCGCGCCGACAGCCCGGCTCCTATGAATGCGAGCAGCATTATTACGCCGAACTGAAAGAAGAGCGTTGAATCAGTGAACAATGAGAAGCACCTCCGGGAAAAACCTCTCTATCGCCGTTAGATAAGCGCTGCTGATCGGAAAAGGAAAGGCTTTCATGTGCATCCCGCTGTGTTGATTGCTTTATACTTACTTAAGTGTTTTCAATTGGCGGACGATTGTCTGACAGAACACATGGTTTTTTGCATCTGGCCGTACAGTCTCGCTTATATCTGAACCAGCCAATACTCCTTCCATCGTCCTCCGTTTACACTTTCTTTTCCTGGAACGCTGTTCGGCCTTAACCGCGGGCGCAGCATGCCGTGTCAAATGAAGGGCATTGGCCAATAATTCAAGTCAGTTTATTTAACAGCCGTCGCCTCTTATGTCATGAGAGTGATTGTCTGCCCAGGCCATATATCGCTGTCAACTGCGCCGCCTCAATCGACGGCAGGATATCGACTGTCTCTAGACACAGGGTTTTTCTGTCATGCCCGGAGGACCTCGAGCGCGTGATGAAGCTCAGAAACAACGTTGATGCCGTTGCCGTCGGTATAGGCACTGTCCTTGCCGACGACCCAGCACTCACAGTCCGGCCCCGTTCCGGAAAGCAACCTGTCAGGGTGATATTCGACTCGCACGGGAGAGTGCCCGAAGGCGCGAAAATTCTTGACGGGCGCGCCAGGACAGTGATATTCACATCGGATGAGTGTGAACGCAATGTGGAGGGCGCAGAGATCCTGCGGTGCGGTTCAGGTCGTGTTGACCTGAAGCACGCAGTGCAGCTCCTGCGCGAAATGGGTGTGAAAAGACTGCTCGTCGAAGGGGGTGGCGGACTGATTTTCGGTTTCCTCTCGTCACGGCTTGTCGATGCCATGACTGTTTACACCGCACCCGTGATCATCGGAGGTTCAGGAGCACCTACCGTCGCAGACGGCACCGGGTTTGCCGACGCGCGGAGTTTTTCACGGCTGCGGCTCGAAAGCGTCGTGCGTCTGGGTCCGGGGTTTCTAGCGACGTACAGGAGAGGTGGTGATGGGCCAGGATGAGCTGTCCAGCGTCACGCCATGCAACTCCTCAGATCGCAGAGTGAACAGGAATGCCGGCGATCATCCGACCTTTCTTGCCGACAGAATGCTCGGAAAGCTGGCCAGGTGGTTGAGGCTGATGGGATATGACACAGAGTACGCCGATGACCTCGATGATCGGTCCATAGCGAAGATTGCGGTCGATGAGGGAAGAATACTTCTCACCCGCGACAAAGCGCTGCATTCCAGGAAGGGAATAAGGAGCGTCTATGTCGATGCGGTGAAACTTGAAGACCAGCTGCACATTGTCACTGCTGCATGCTGCCTGGAGTTCGACGAATACAGGATGCGCTGCAGCCTGTGCAACGGCATCATATCTGTGGTGCCTCCTGAACGCGTTTCGAACAGGATCGACGGCAACATACTTTCCAGGCACTCACATTTCTACATCTGCAGCTCGTGCGGTAAGATTTACTGGCGAGGTTCCCACTGGGAGCGTATATCAAATACGATTGGCAGAGCGCTTGCGGAACCGCGATAGACTTGTGCCGATTGCCTCTTATATTGCCGTCAAGCATTAATGCATGTATATGCGGACGTTTCCGGTCGCAAAGATGGCAGGCGTCGCCCTCGCAATCTCGATTGTCATGGCGATATTTTCGATTGTGGAAGGACTGGTTTACAGGCAGCTCGGTTTTGCAATATTCCTCTTCATTCCGGTCATTTACGGAAGCGGGCTCTATGCTTTCATGGCCGTTCTGTTCATATTCCTCTCCTTTGTCTTCTTTTTCATTCTGTCTTCGTACCGCTACGTCATTCCCCCCGCCAACGACCGTTATGATACCTTTGGCAGCGGTTTTTCCCCCCATCCCGGTGATGTGCAGCATCCGGAGGATAAATCGCACGGCGGGAAAAAATTCGGAGGCGTGGTATTCATCGGTCCCATTCCCATAATATTCGGGAGCGACAGGAAAATCACCGGCTATATGATCATTCTAGCTGTAATCATGGCAGTGCTGATACTGGTTTCGCTGTTAATCAGATTCCCGTGAACAGAGTGTTTCTGCCGCCGTTTCCGGTGTTTCCCCCTTCTTCATGGCCGTCCTCACGGCATCCATGGTATTCCTGTAGAATTCAAATGGCAGTTTCCTTTTCCTCACAACCTTTCCAAGCGTGCGCTCAAAAGTTTCGTCGTCTCTCCTTCTGCCGAGTGCCTCTCTCAGCACCTCTCTCATTTCCCTGCTGACTTCCAACGCGCCACTTCCCTCAGAAAATTTGCGAATATCCTTACACCGTTTTCCGTCTCCTCAACTTCCGGATGGAACTGTATGCCGTACAGCGGCCTGCTCTTTGACATCATTGCCTCGACCGGGCAGTCCTCTGTTCTCGCAAGCACTTCGAAACCTTCAGGCGGCTTCTTCACTTCATCACTGTGTGACTCCCAGACAGTGAACTCGCCTGGCACTCCGTTCAGTATGCCGCGGTCTGAAATGACTTTCAACCTTGCCTTTCCGAATTCCGCATTTCGCCCCCTGCCTGTTTCTCCGCCATAATGATATGCAATGAAATGATGCCCTGCACATATGCCGAGCACCGGTCCGTCGAACGCGTCCAGGAGCTCACCCTCTCTTCCCATCTTCTCAGGCTCACGTCCCACGCTGGGTGATCCGCCACTGAGCACCAGACCGTCGGCATCCCCGATGATCGACGGATCGGATGTGTTGGGCACAATGCGTACTGCTGCCCCAAGATCTCTGATGACTCTGTATTCTCTGTGCGTCCACTGGCCGCCATTGTCGACGACGACAATATTCAGTCCGGAAAACTCATTCTCTGCCATTTCCGAGTTCAAATTGCCTTCCTGCCTTGATTAATTTTGCTATGAGACGACCGTGCCACAAGTTGACATCTTGTGGTGAACTACTTATCATTATTCCGCGTTATATCAGCCGAAACAGATGACGGAAGATATAGTTACAAAGCTTTCACGGCAATCGCTCAAGCTCATGGATACGGAAGGCATATTTGTTCAGGCCATGCAGGATATAGTCAAGGATGAGATTAAAAAGAGGATTATGGCCAGGATTGAAAGGGATCCGGCGCTGAAGGAGCAGATAAAGATTGCTATTGAGGACCTGATTGAGGCCAGGATCAAGGAAGGATATGCCATGATGCGTCTGGGCAAGATTGCTGCAAGAGTCGGTCTCGAAATGATACCCGGAGATCTGAAAGAGGATGTGACACGCGAATTCACGAGCATACTCGAGCGAGAGATTTCTGAAATCTTCCAGAAAATTTCGTGATGCGTTCCTGCCCCTGAATGGTGCGATTTTTCCGCAGACAATGGCAGGAGCCGAGAGCGTACGGTGCATCTTCTGCAGGACGCGCCGCCGCAGGCATAATAATATTCAGGTGTGTTGATTGCCACTATACTGCCAACGGTCGGTGATCTGACGGAAAATGAATTGCTGGACAAGGGTATCAGGCGGATTGAATGGGCCCGGGCGCACATGAGCGTACTGGATGCCACGGCCGCCAGGATCAGGGAGAGAAGAAAACTAAAGGGAAGGAGAATTGCAATGGCGCTGCACGTCGAGGCCAAGACTGCATGCCTCGCTCTTTCTCTGAGGGATGCCGGAGCCGAAGTGCGACTTGCGAGCTGTAACCCGATGTCTACCGATGATTCGGTCTCGCTGGCTCTGAGGGAGAAGTACGGTCTGGAAACATTTGCCCGTAAAGGAGAGAGTAATAAGGAATATTACGAAAATCTGAACAGCGTTCTTGACATAAAGCCGGATATTGTGATCGACGACGGAGCAGACCTCATTGCCATGCTTCATACATCCAGAAAGGAGCTCCTTCCCGGCATCATCGGCGGCAATGAGGAGACAACGACAGGCGTCGTGAGGCTGAGAGCCATGGCGCAGGAGGGCAAACTTCACTTTCCCGTCCTCGCAGTGAACGATTCTTACATGAAATATCTCTTTGACAACAGATACGGCACGGGGCAGTCCACTATGGACGGCTTACTCAATGCCACAAACCTCCTTCTGGCAGGCAAAACGTTTGTCGTCGCCGGCTACGGATGGTGCGGCAGAGGGATTGCGCAGAGGGCGAGGGGCATGGGTGCCCTTGTCACCGTTACAGAAGTCGATCCCATCAAAGCAGTCGAGGCGGCAATGGACGGTTTTTCCGTAACAACGATGGACAGGGCGATTCGCGGCGCCGATTTTGTGGTGACCGCCACTGGATGCAGGGATGTCGTCACATACAGGCACATGCAGCATGCCAAAGACGGCTGCGTTCTTGCGAATTCGGGCCACTTCAACCTTGAAATAGATGTCGAGACACTGGACAGAAAGTGCACCAGGAAAAAGGTCAGGGAGTTCGTGTATGAATACACACTGGCTGAGGGCAGGAAGATTTATCTGCTCGCCGATGGCAGGCTCGTAAACCTTGTCTCGGGACAGGGGCATCCGGCCGAGATTATGGATTTGAGTTTCTCCGTCCAGGCCAGGGGAGCCGAATTTATGGCAGAACATGGAAAGAGACTCGAACCCGGTGTCCACACGCTCCCAAGGGAGATCGATGAAGAGCTCGCGAAACTGAAGCTGAAATCAATGCATGTCGGTATAGACAGACTTTCAGTGGCACAGAAAAAATATCTGTCTTCCTGGTCTGAGGGAACATGACTCGGTGGAGCAGGCTCGGCCGGAGGAAAAGAAAGAGTAATTTTCTCGGTGTCCTCGGTCACATTAACATGGACATGGTCTATCATCTGGCGCATCTTCCCGCCCCGGGCACATCAATCAATGCGAAATCGGTGTCGGCTCATTTTGGCGGTACTGCGGGGAATATAGCCGTCCATACATCTTCCCTGGGCGTCCCGACAGCACTCGGTTCTTACATCGGTGATGACGCCGGGACTGTGATAACAGATACATTGCGCAGCACTTCAATTGATCTTTATGACGTTATACTCTCCAACGGCGAAAGGACGCCCCGCTGTCACATCTTTGACGACGGTACGGAACAGTCGTACGTTATAGAGCAGGGAGCCATGGCCAGCGCCAGGAAGCTCCCTCTCTGGAAGCATGCGGTGATGAACAGCAGGATTGTGCATGTTGCCACCGGAGATCCGTTGAGGTACGAAGCAGCGGTCTCCGGAAGGGAATACAACTTTGATCCGGGCCAGGAAATAGGCTACCGATATGACAAGGCAACGTTCAGAAGACTCCTCTCGAAATGCAAAATCTTCTTCACAAACGAAACGGAAATGAAGATCGCAGTCAAGCTGCTCTCAGCCAACAGTGAGAGGGATATTCTGCGGCACTGCGACACTGTAATAAAAACCGCTGGCAGGCGAGGGACACAGGTCATCACTTCAGACGGTGCAATGGAGATCAGGCCGTGCGCCGTCAGGAAGGTTGTGGACACCATAGGCGCTGGAGACTCGTTCAGGGCAGGTTTTTACGCTGCGCTGTACAGGGGACGCGATGTTTTCACCTCTGTTGAATTCGGCAATGCGATGGCCGCGATCTCGATAGGCGGGAGCGGCGGTGCCGGCAGGACAACAGACTGGAATACCCTACTAAGGAAATGGCAGGCAAATTATTCAGATTGAGCTATGGTGTCTGAGCCTGTTCGCGTGCGACTTCGTGCACCGTACGAATACGGGGATTCCTATGGAACACATTGTTCTGTGAATGTGCTCCACGGTGGTTCCTGCCTGTTCCACCTGACTCTCCTGCACATCCGGGCAGGTGGAGGCCCTGTTTCCACATGTGTGAATTCGTGCATCTGAAGACACGGTATTTCAGTCCGGCAGAGGGCTTCCCGCTCGCTTTTATAACCATCGGGGGCATTGAAGGATGAAATGAGCAATGCCGTGATTGAGCCGCGCAGTAATACGGGCAATACAGCGTTACCAGTGCTGCTCCACGCCGATGCCGCCACTGTCCCTTCACTTGAAAGCATTCGGAGGGTGTCAGTGCTCGGCGAAAACATGTCTGTTATGAGGAATCTCCCGTCCGAATTCATCAATCTGATATACGCAGATCCGCCATTTTTCACCAACAAACATTACAGTCACGGCATGAGCGGCGATGCCGTCTTCTCGGACAAATGGGATGGAGGGCTTTCGGCATATCTTGCGTGGATAAGGCCGCGCCTGCGCGAGATGAGAAGGGTTCTGAGAATAGACGGCTCAATTTACGTGCACATAGACTGGCATGCGGCACATTACGTGAAGACGATTATGGACGAAATATTTGGATACCGGAACTTCCTCAATGAAATCATCTGGCATTACCACGACCCCGGCGGCACAGTGAGAGACCGATTCAAGAAGAAACACGACACGATTCTCCTCTATGCCAGGGATGCTGGCAAGCACGCGTTCTACACCGATGCTGTCAGGGAGAAGTACAGCAGTGGCACGCTGAATCAGGCAAAGATGGGACACGTCTCGTTCGGAAGGCGCACGAAGGTGAACAAACTGGGCAAGGTCCCAGAAGACGTGTGGGAACTGTCTATTATCAACAGCCAGGCAAAGGAGAGGAACGGTTATCCGACGCAGAAACCCGAGGCACTGCTCGAGAGAATCATAAAAGCATCATCATTGCCGGGGGATGTTGTAGCAGATTTCTTTTCTGGAAGCGGTACAACCGCCGCTGTTGCCGAAAAACTCGGACGCAGATGGATTGTTTCAGACATAGCCCAGGCCGGCATCGAGATGCTCGACAGAAGAATCGGGACGCTGGAAATTAACACAGACTCAGAAAGCATGAAGCACCTCAGATCAGGCGTTTTCACACACGATTTCGCCGCCGCTGATGCCTACAGGCTGTTCGAAGAGCGAGTCTCCCGCTGTCTTGGAATTGATGGAAGCGGCACAGATGGCTCAACCGGCCTCATTGTCCTCCCGGCGGACGAGGTCACCGGTGGCATCATTATGGATGAGACGGTGATTCTCCGTAAAATCCGTAAGATGACATCTGAACGGCATATTACCGCCATTACAGTGGTCTGCGGGGGTGTGAACGAACATGCACTTGAGATGCTTCAAACAGAAACTGAGCTTGATTCCGCAGCTTTCGTCAGGGTGACAACTTCTCGGGACGCTGCTGCAGATGCGCGCAGCGGAACACCGCTTTGCAGAATCAACACGCCGCCGGAAATAGAAACACGATATGAACGATCTGAATGCGGCTGCATGACTGTCCTGGCCACAGTGACATGCACGGATAATTTTACTCCCTGTACAGCAGGAGTCATAGTCTCAGGAAGGAAGAGGAAACTCGAGGCGGACACCGGCTCGTTGCTCAGGGGACTCGAACAATACAGTTTCGTCCTGCCCGCAGCCGTTGCAGAAACATCCCTGTACGCCACTGATGCCAACGGAAATACTTCATGGCGGAGATTGAAAGCCTCCTCAAATTCGAGAGAGCCGGGAGGGCATAACATTTTAAATCCCATGCCAGCTATAACTATGAGGATTTGAAATGGCAGTGGGGTTTGTGCTTATAAGCACCGCTCCGGCGAAGGAGCATGAGGTATACAACGAGCTTTTGAAGGTAAAGGAGATAGTAGAACTTCATCCGCTCTTCGGTGAATACGACCTTATAGCCAAGATTGAGGCAGAGGATTTCAATCAGCTTGGTCAGGTAGTGGTGGACAGGATAAGGGCTATTCAGGGCGTCATAGACACGAAGACACTTACCGGGATAAAGTTTTAAAGAGCCAACTGTTACCCGGGGATGATATTATGCTGTCTTTACCATTAAGCTACTTGTCTGTTGTTTCGAACGCGATTCCGCCGCAGAATCTGGGCAACTTTGCCACGATACTGTTGCTGACATTCAGCATTTTCATGGTTCTGGCAGGTGCCTTTACATCATACTTCGGCACGGGAAAGAGCCGCGCGGTCGGCGCAGTTCTGCTCGTTGTGGGCGTGATCGTCGCGATATTATGGCTTGCACTTGCACAGTATAATCACTACACACAACCGGGACTCGCCGACGTCATCTGGGGAGCTTTCCTGAGCATACTTGCGGCGATAATAGGGGCAGTTATTGCAGTTCTCGTCTTCCTGTTCGCGATCATGAAGACCTGAGCAACTAATTGTCAGCAGATGTGCCTTTATTACCCACTGCTGCTTCTAGCGCGTGAGAAGCGGTTAAGATGGACGTTGAGAAGTTCGTCAGAGAGCAGGTTGCAAAGGCCGGGAAGGATATAACCGGCAGGGCAATTATTGCACTGTCCGGAGGTGTGGACAGCACTGTTTCTGCCGTGCTGGTGAACAGGGCCGTCGGAGGCAAGCTGCTTGCCGTTTATGTCGACACCGGTTTCATGAGAAAGGGCGAGACTGAAAAAATGGCCTCAATGTTTTCGAGACTGAGCCTGAATTACAAGATCGTGGACGCCTCCGAATCCTTTCTGAAAGAGCTTGAGGGTGTGTCCGATCCAGAAACGAAAAGGACAATTATAGGCAGGAAATTCATAGAGGTGTTTGAAGAACAGGCAGCATCGTTCGGTGCCGATTTTCTTGTCCAGGGTACCATTGCACCGGACTGGATCGAGAGCGGCGATGCGCTGAGGGACAAGATAAAGTCTCACCACAATGTGGGTGGTTTGCCTGAACGCATGAAGCTGAAGCTCATCGAGCCGGTCAGAGATCTGTACAAGGATGAGGTCAGGGCAGTTGCACGATACCTCGGCGTGGAAGTCGCAGAGAGGCAGCCTTTTCCCGGCCCCGGTCTTGCAATCCGTGTTCTGGGTCCGATCACGGCGGAAAAGGTAGAGATTGAGCGTGAGGCATGCGCAATCGTAGAGGAACAGATTGAACGCGCATATTCTGAAGGCAGACTTTCAGCTCTGCCCTGGCAGTATTTCTGCGTCCTCATACCGGTGAAGAGCGTTGGCGTACAGGGTGACGTCAGGGCTTATGGCGATACTCTGGTTGTCAGGGCGGTGAAGTCATCGGACGCGATGACGGCGCGGTTCTCCGACATACCGCACGAAATACTCGAGGACATATCTACAAAAATAACAAATAGGCTGGGCTCAAAGATAACAAGGGTTGTTTATGATATTACCAACAAGCCGCCGGCCACGATCGAATGGGAATGAACTCACAGCATGGAACACAGATGCTCGATAGTTTCAGCAATCCAGTCCACTCCGTTTCCCCCAGCATCCATTATGAATATGTCCCCGAATGAAAGTTTACTGAGCGTTTCCCTGTCTTCGGCTATTGCTGTGATCGCGGCGCACTCTGAAGGCTCTGCGTTCAGATTGCTGAGGGAATACCTGAACTGCCTTGCGTGAGGCCTCCTCATCCCCATTTCCGTAGAGAACTGCATGTCGTCGACCGAAGCGGCCAGTCCAGCCTCCCTTATCTGCGACGCAATTATGCTGTGGGGCAGACCGAGAGGCACGTTGCACACCAGTCCTACCTTCATTTCTTTCTTCAGTCTCAGCAGAAGTTCCGCCGCTCCACGTTTGGCCCGTGAGTGCTCCGCGTAATGCATTGACGCAGCGTCAACAATACGCTGGTTCATCGAAGGATCGCTTACTTCAAGATCTTCCATAACAGACGCCACGACGTCCTTAAATTTTGTTTCAGTCATCGTTTCCGCCGCCTTGCTCCTCCTTCTCTCAAGTGCATCCCGCAGAAGCAGGGAGAGTCTGGATCGGTCAAAGGCTATGCCTTCCAGCTCCATCAGGCCCGCCATGCGTTCGACAGCGGGCTGCGGCAGCTGCCACTCATCTGAGGGAAAGTCAAAGATGCATTCGTAACCGATTATAACCGCATGTCTCTTCATTTTAAGACCGATTTAGACATCCTCTGGATGAACAATTGCCGTAATGGCTAAAAGCTTGGCGATTGAAGCGCTGCGAGAAACGCAATGAACCGGACGAGTCTCGAGTCTCAGTCACCGTCGTGGTATTCAGGCAGCAGTTTTTATAAACCTTTCCTGCCGAATCGACAGTGCGAATTCGTCGTGAATTCCGCTTCGGGTCATGCATTATGAAATATGAGACAGGACAAGCGGATGACTGGAAACGGCCGGACGGCGGTAAGGGCATAGAATCCTTTCTCAGTGAAGCAGTCTCTGCGACTGGCGCTTCAGCCGCCTGTTTCTACGTTCTCTCCGGAGAGTCGCTCCTGAGGAAATTGCAATTTCCAGATCATTCGACATTCTTTGAGGAAAGAATCGACCTCTCCGCCGATTCCGTTGCTTCACGATGTATGCAGGCTGGCATGGACTGGTGCGAACCCTGTTCCTCAACAACGAAGGAACATCCGGGAATGGAATATGGAATCCCCCTGTTTTCCGGCGGCGAGACGGCAGGTGCATTTGTGCTTCATGACGTGGACACAGGCATGCCCGGATGGAACGGCATTATCCGCCTCTTGAAGACAACGGCCGGTCTCGTTATGCTGCCTTCGCTGGGTCATTCGGATGTCGAAGCAGTGCATGAGGGCAATCGCGAGCTTTCAGTCTTCCTGACGCGCAGGGATCGGAGTCCCGCAAAGAACAGCCTGTATTTTCTCGCGGAATGGCTGATGAGCAAATTCAATCTCGCTTCCGTCTCGCTGTTTACCCGGCTGCCGGGAGAGCTGCAGAACATATGCATTGCCGGGACCCAGCGCGAATACGAATCGATTGAAGATGCCGTATCTCTCTCACTTCAGGAATGGAGGGTCATAAGAAAGACGATATCTGCTCCCTCAACGCGCGATAACATCAGCATATCGATCGTTCCTGCCGGTCGGAAAAACGGCAGCGTTGCAGCAGTGCTGGAATTCAAAACCGTCCACAACAGCAAGGCGGAGGATGCCGCTTCTAATTCATTTTCCGCCGCACTGGAAATCATAGAGCACGAATTCAACTCCTACGTGTTCTGGGCCGATGTCATCGAAGCCATAGACGACTCGGTTCTGCTGTTTATGCGTCGGCGCGGATCTAACACCGGTGAAGTGATTGGAGGAATATTCGAATCTCTCGTATCAAAGAGATACTTGGATGGATTTTCCCTCCTGTCCGGGCAAGATATGTCAGGCGTCTCGGGCGGTCGGGAAAAAGGAAAGCGTGACGGGCTTACAGTCGCGGAGGTGGAGGCATGCCGTTCCGCCTTGTTGACTTCGGGCGTTACTGCGGTTCCTGGAAAGAGTTCGAGCCTCGCCATGCCGGTTGCGGACGGCAAAGGCAACGAATTTGTCGTCATCTTAAGGCTGGGATGGCCAGTTGTTTTGCCGTCAGAGCTTGCCGTATGGAGCAGAATGAGCAGCGTCTTCTGTATTCTGCTCAGGACATTCACATCCAGGATGACAGACAGGGAGCTGATCGAGAGAAACGCACAGATTGAGTCGAGTATGGAACGGCTGTCTGAAGTATACGCTTCAATGTTCAATGCCCAGTCTGCGCTGGAGGTAGTTGCCGCGATAAACGGTTTCGTTAGACGGCTGAACGAGACGATGAGCGCGGCGTACTATGAAGAGGGAAATAACTTTCACAGACTGGACGACGGAGACGGAGCACGTCTGGCGATATCTTCCAGCCTTCTGGAATCCATGATCGGGTCATCGAGGACAATCGCAAGACACATTCATCAGATAAACTATTCATCCTTCTCCGACGTGCTTTCCAAACTTTTCCCGGGTTGCGAGGGAAAGGCATTTTATGTCATGACTGCCGAGAACGGGAACGCGTCATACCAGTGTTTTGTCATTTTCGCAATGCCTCCTCTACCGTCACAGAAAGAGACGCTGTCACACACGCTCATCGAACTTTCGTTGTATTTCAACCTCAAGACGACGCTGTTAGGCGAACTCCTTGCTGCAAAAACCAACAGCAGGCTTATCGATTATGTGCGGGAACTGCTTGGCATGATTTCCCAGGCAGAAAATACAGGAAAGATACTGAAAAAGGTTGTGGACGCATCGTCTGCAATTACCAGTTCACCGATAGCGGCTCTCGCTGTTCATAATCTCGCTTCTGGAAGGGAAACATTCGGTCTTTCGATCGGATTCAAGCGATTGTCCGAGACTGGCGATGCCGCTTCGATGTACCGCGGCATTGTGGGGCGTGTGCTGAGAAGCGGTGAACCTGAGATAGTCAACGACTATCCTAATGATCCGGACGCGCTGGAAGAACATGTGCTGACCAATAACATAGAGCGGATGGCATGCATTCCGGTTACCATCGGCATAAAGGAAAAGGGCTACATCGCAGTCATGAACACAGGCGAACGCCGTTACTGTCAGAGGCACGTAAACAGCCTTGTGACGTTGTCTAATCTCGCATCGCTTGCAATCCGGCTGAACGGTGCGAAAATGGAGAAGGCACAGCTCCTCTCGGACTTTGACCTTCTGCATGATGCGGAGATAGCTCTCTTTTCCTCACATTCCATGTATGCTCTCCAGCGGACACTAGCGATGGAAACGAAGATGCTCGTTTCCGCCACTGATGTAGTGCTCGTGTCCAGTATCGGCGGCACGAAAAGGACTGTCTGTTCGACCAGTCAGGACATAGAGGACGGCAGTGTTGTCTATGACGGCAGTATCATTGGAATGCAGTTTGACCATCAGGAGCATGTGACGCGCATTGTGGAAACGGCCAGGATGGAGGAAGAGTGGGCATCCAGACTGAATATGAAGGAGGTGCTTATGGTGAAGGTTCGCGCCGCCGACAGTCTGGTCATTGTCGCATACAACAAATCCGCCGGCGGCTCATTCGATGAAAATGATGCGTATAAAGTCGCAAAACTCTCCAGAATCGCCACTGCCGCAATCGACAAGGTGCATCTCGTTGAGCGGCTCAACAGGCAGCTCAAGCAGATCGAGACAATGCACACGATTGTGAACGGCGTCATACAGGGAAGAGCCGAAGAGGCGCTTATGATGGAAACAATGCCTAAGGTGGTGGAAATGATTGACGGCGACTTCGGCCTGCTCTGGAAGCACAACAGGGAGCGGAACAAACACGTCGTGATCGGTGAATTCTACAGAACGCAGGAAACGGAACATCTAATCGGCCAGGAATTCGATGCCGGGAAGGGCATAACCGGCATGGTTTTCCGGACCAGGAAGCCGCTGCTTGTCGTGAATGCGGCCACCGATAATTTTGCTGTTCAGATCGAGGGAACGAGGAAGCAGGCGTTTGAGACGATCATATCCACACCCCTCATGGTGCATGATGAGATGCTTGGTGTTCTGAGCGTATACAGGAACAATCCCCCTTCCTTTGGCACATTCGAGCTCAATCTTCTCACCAATCTGTCCAATGACATATCACTCTTCATGGCGAAATATTCCCGTTCTGCGAAAAACATTGCCGTAACAGGCGGAGAAACGAAGGGGCAATCCTGACCGGCCAGCTGGATGCCACTACGCACTTTTGCACAAAATGCCCGGTGCCGGAAAGCAGGAACGAGTGATAGTTATAAATTTCATAGACAGATATTCCCCGCCTGTGAATTCGTTTGGCAGCGAACGGAGATATAGACTCCCGCCAGCCCCAGCAGCCTGATGTTCTGTGCACCATTCATGTCGGCGTCATCCGTGTGTCCACAATGGACGCACCTGAACATCTGTTCCACATGGCGGTCTTCCTGAACGGCAGGAAGAGTTTGAAGCCGGACTGCACCTTTATCCATTCAAACGAATTGTGTTCACCGGTAATGGCCCAGAAACGGCCGTCCAGTGTTGCAGAGAGCACATTGTATCGGGGCATCCTGCGTCGGCGTATGGACTTCATACGCTGACTCTTCACAATCTGCAGCGCCTGCCTGCCTGCACACTGAATGAGCCTTGCAGTGAGGCTGAAACGCTCTTTTGCATTACCCATGTGTACAGTGTCCACATAGCTGTCGTCGAAATTATGTTCTGACCAGTATCGTTCGATGAAGTAGTTGACACAGTGATTGTATTCGAGCAGGAATGTTTTTGCATGTTCGAACCTGTTCCTGTTGGCAGGCGAGCAGATGCTAACCGTCCTCTGCATCTTTCAACTCCCTGATTATGCGCTCTGTCTTTCTTGTGCTTCCTCTCTGTCCATACAACCTTGCACAGAATGATGTGATAATCGAGACGAAGTCCTGCATCAGGTCATCCCTGTCGTTTGCTGCTTCGTTGACCACTTCAATGCTTTTGCCGTGCTGCCTGAAGAGCGTGTCGATGTAGTTGAAACCAAACCTGGTGAGCCTGTCCTTATGCTCCACTATAATCTTCGAGTATCCGTCATCTATGAGCAGTTGTTTCCTGTTATCATTCACACCGCTACCGACTTCCTTGACTATCTTGTATATCCTGTATCCCCTGGCAACCGCATACTGTGTGAGGCGCTCTGCCTGACTGTCAAGATTGCTCCTGTTCTCAGAACTGGAGACACGCGTGTATATCGCAACGCTGTCTGGCAGTGTGGAAGGCTTCTCCACATCAACTATGATGGTACCGGTGGGCAACTGGTTCCCCTTCAGCTGACCTGACTTCCACATACGCCATGCGGCACGATAGCCGATTCCCTCCTTTCGTGCCCATACAGACAGCTTCATACGACCATAAAAGACTATAATACAATTAAATCTTTACAACGCCGGTAACTATTCAGTCTTGTGTACAGTGACATGAGTTTCCGAATATTATTCGGCCGCCCGCCGTCAGAATGTATGTTGCGGCATTCACCCGTGTGATGT
>JAHEAA010000024.1:10678-19544 GCA_019721035.1 Candidatus Sysuiplasma acidicola | reverse complement strand
TGAATTGGCAAACCCTGGTATCGTCTGTCATAGAATGGCCATCTATTTTGCGGGTTACGAAAGGTAATCCTAACTCATTCACAAGATCGCAATGTATCCGAACATTAATGATAACTATTCAGCTTTTTGGCACGACTGCTTGAGGAATCCTTGCAATGAACCAATCACTGATGGGTGATTTCAGGATGCGTTCGGTGAAATTGATCCCGCCTTTCAACGATGTTCTGTATAGCATTAGCATGGTATGAGCGGCCGGCACACTTCCACGTCCTCCTGCCGCCGCTGACCTTGCGGTGCAACAGACGTGGCACCCTTCCCCCTGAACACAGGTAATGAGCGAACGCACATTTACCGGATAGAGGCAGAGTCGATGTGAAAGTTTGTTAATAATGGAGAAAAGTCGTCACGAGAAGAACTCAAAACGAGGTTCTCGTTGAACTTATGCACAAAAATGTGCCAGCGCAACTGTTTCCATGTGCCTCTGTATACTGCAAAATTTTATGGATTGTGCTTGTTCAAATAGGCCGACTGGATTATAACAATCAAGGTGAAAAATTGCAAGGTGAGAAATTTAAGGAAACCTTTGCGTGCAGAGATGTGGGACTGGACTGCGAGTTCAAGACTGAGGCAGAGTCCAGAGAAGAGCTAATGCCCAAGATTACGGAACATGCCAAAAGTAAACACAATATGGCTACGATACCTGAGGACATGAAGAGAAAGGTTGATACGGCAATAAAAAGGAAGAACTGAATCAGAAACGCTACCCTTATCGGGAAGGAAGAATCGGGCACTCAGCAAGCGTCCGTAAGCCACCAACAATGAAAGGCTGAACAGGAACTTCAGCTGGATAGACGAGTGCTGGGAAGCCTGTCTTCCTAATTTTTTTGCAGCTGCAAAGCCACGGATTTCTTTAAGATGTTCAAACTCGGGTTTAGCCTGAAATTCTAATGAACAGTTTGTCGTCTTTGCCATATTTGAACAGGCACCAACTGTAATGGCATGGCATGCCTGAATCAACGCGTGTGGAGAGAACCCAAGTCCAGACGGGACACTGGAGACCATCCAGGGTCCCACAGATTGTTCCTATCGAAGCACGAACCGCCACGGTTTCTTCCGCAGGAAGCAAGCGTTGATACTGTAGAGGATGTCACCATATCGACCTGCATACCTTTAAGTAACAATACTCAACTGAATGAGGTTGTGAATGTATGAGCGGAATGATGAGACATAGCACTGGCACCAATACAAAAGAATCTAGACGGACCATAAGTGAGGTAACGGTTGCCAAGAGGACGGCAAATATCATCAGGAAAGCATCCCTTACTTTCTACCGCCTCAGCGAGTTGTGAATGATCTATCTCAAAGCTTCAGCCATTGAGAAGATTCATAGCCACACAATCGATTCGTTTAGAGGCTATCCGGGCGTTATCAACTCGAAATAACTCTATCATAGCAGATTTTGACGCACTCGTCAAGATTGGATCAAAATCGCGGAGAAGACGGACGGTCATGCAACCTCCTGAAACTTGATTGCCTTTTCCATTAACATTTCAGCTTGCTCCCGGCCTCTCGCTGGATACGAATACAGGTCTACGAAAAGTTGCACGTCGCTTACGACTTGCACATTTCCCAGCGCTCTGGCACCGGAAAATACACCATCATCGTAGGGGCGAAGGATAACAACATTCGCCCCACTAGTGACCGGTCTCAGATCCAGTTCCTTAACCAATCCTTCTACATCACCCTTGACGTAGAGCCAGACATCGTCATAGCGAACGTATGGCGCAACTTTGGAGGCGCCCGCCAAACCCGTCAACGCATATTTGACGTCGAGTTTCTTCGCGGCTTTTGCGATTTTCTCGCCTAAGGTATTGGAGTCTGTTTCAAATGAAAAGAATCTGTTGATAGTATTTTTCTCAAGAGACCAGTTGCTTGCCCAGTCGATAAGTAGCTGTCGTGGCTCCCTCAGGATGATGCTTTTGTCCACGTCTCTATTTACGTACCCCTTCTCCTCCAAACTCCTGATCACAAAATATACTCCGGCTGGACTCATGTCACATGTTTTCGCCAGATCTGTGACTCTAGCTCTAGCAGGTTGTCTGCTGATGAGTTCTCTGATGACCCGCGTAGCTTTTGGAGCAAAAATGCCCCTCATGTTCCTATTGTTTAATGTTCGTTCCAGGTTTCCAGTCCGATCAATGAGAATCGGACCGGATTCCACGAAGACGTTCCCTTCCAAATCCAAATATCCTATGCCTTCCTCCCTGCATAGCTCTCGTGCCCGTCTGCTCAAGTATGGTGCTGCAAACATCAGATATGAACTTGGTGAGGATCTGCTGAATCGTTTTAATTGAGTAACAGCTTGCTCGACCATCTTCGGTTCGCCTATACTCTTCACTTCGATGAATACACGCTTCCGAAAATCGTTGTATCGCAGTACCGCGGCAATGTCTGGCTTGGCCTCATTGAACGGCTGCGGGTTTATCTCTTCACTTTCGACTGTCAGGTTGGGGACAAGTAAAGGAAGGATGCCTGCTACCTTACTCACTACTTCTCTTTCAGACAGCCTTGATATTTTAATGATAGGCATTTTTTAACCAGCTGGTTAAACTACCTTTTCCATTTAATAGTTTTCAGGTAATATGTTCAGAACTTTCTGCATGTTTCTGCAACCGATCCATTCTCCTGAACCTCTTCTATGACCGCCATCTTCTCTTCCGGCGGCCATCCCCTTCTAGTTCTTGCCTCAATGTACTCCCTCTGGACCATCCTTTGGATATGCTGTTGTTTCGCACCCATATTTTCTTAGACCATTATTGGTGTGTTCGAACACTGGATCACATGTGATACCATATTGCGCATCTGTTTAGGGCAGACCGAATGGGAATCAAAGAGAATGCTGTCAATATCATGCATATTGACCCTCCCTGTGCCTGAGAATGGCCCATGAACCCTCGTTGACCTGAAGAGGATATACTGCCCATCTAGTATTTGCATGGTCCCTTATCAAATACCATTCATTTCCGGGGCCCTTCTAACGACGAACGGTTGAAGGAACCTGCTTAAATACTTTTCAATAAGTTGAAAAACGAAGCTCAACATATTTATAAGGGGGGAATTACATATTCATCATGTAGGTAACCCCGATTGGCGTTATCTGCCTAGTTGCTTATTAAATCGTGCCGCATCTAATATTTTTTTATTCTTTCTTTCAAATCCTTAGCTCTGATTTTTTCTATGTCGTAAGCGTCGGATAACTGATCGACGATTTCTTTAGATTTCTTCCCCATATAAATCACAGTATCGCCATCCCTTACCAAGACTGCGTCCTGGCTAGCGTTGTAGAATTGAATACAACCGCCTTTAATGTAGGCGTATTTAGTAGCGAGTCTGAAAATGGGCATCCTACGCAATTGTTTGCTGAAAGGCATTTCTTCCCCTTGCATCTCCGCCAATCCACCCGGAGTTTCCGCCAATGGCAGCGGATTGACCAATTGTTTTACGTCCTGTCTGTCCGCAATGAAAAATAACATCGGACGTTTGTAGAATGGAACCACATTAATTAACTCCTTTGAACGCCATGCGATGCTACCGAGCATCTTTTCGTCCAAAAACCTCGTTTCGACCTTGAATGAATAATCCTTCCATGCGTTTTCTATGTTGCCAGGGGTAAGCCTCCTAAATTCAGCATTCAATCTGCCCAATGAATAGAGTTTGGCGTCAGTCAAAAATGCGACTATGTCAGCGATGGAAATAAACGGATTACATTCATCCCCGTGCGGATAAACAACTGGCGTTGTCATTTTGAGCAGGTTGTCCCATGCCCACATTCTCTTGTATCTGAATCCGTCTATCAGAATATCAGAATCCACGCCCACATGCTTCGATTTATAAACAAATGCGGTTATTGCGGAAAAAGCAGGTGTGGCGCTCCTCAGAAAATTGTGTGTCTCGATTTCTTGGCTCGGGCAGCGTTCTCCGCCCACCGTTACATATGGTATCTTTCCTGGAGGCAGGACGATGTAAGAAAAAAATACAGAATCGATGTTATCCTGGATGCCCTTTACTAGCTGGTCGCAAAACGCAATGGTTCTGGCCAAATCATCTCCCAAATGTTCCATTATTTCGTGAGAGCCGAGGAACGGCATATCGCATTGAAATTTGAAACTGGTTCTCAATCTTTCGAACTCACTTTTTAGAGAATTTTCAAGGAAATCAGAATGTGAAGTAACTATACCTGAACCGAGAGGACTGAAGAAGCCAGTGGTTTTCTTTAACCTTTTGGAAGGGTCAGATGGATCGGTTACTTCAACAAGTCTGGTCCTATTGAATTCTTTCGCATCGAACGCGGCGACATTGCTCACAAAACATATAATGTGTCTGTTATATAAAAATGCAAGCTTGAAATATAGGTTGAAGGGGGTGGGCAGGCAGCGTCTGCTCGTGTAAATTACACGGCACAATTGTATTATGATTGAATCAAAAGTTATCGAGAGAGTATTGTTGACCGTGCCACAATTCTAATTTTAATTGTGCCTTGGCTATTCTGCCAATAAAGGAATTGATCAAATCCTACGATATTCGCCAGTTGCAAGCTGTTCTATGCCCTTAATTTCTTAGACAACAAATGTCCATTACAAGCCATTACTGCGGCATGATTCACTATTGCATGACAATTGGTATCAAAGACACTGTAGTCCATTTGAACGCCACCAGCGAATTCAACCGATCATGTAGGGCCGGGTTTAGAGTGCATCACAATGCACACTATGGAGGATGGAAGTACTTGGCAAAATTGGCAAAATTCCCGGACAGGCGCACCAAGGACATAATCGAACAGCAAGTTCTGACTATTTTGAGCTGACCAGTGATCTAACTCTGTTGAGGGTTTAAAAACGCCCCCTCATGGGTCTCATCTGTTGAAATTATCAAACTGTGCAGTCCACTTCGCAATCCTTTTATGCGGACCCATGAACTCAATCTCTCGCGGCAGGTTGCCGCAGGACTAAACAACATGAATAGCAAAAGATTTGCAAAGAGAATGAAGGACAGCGGAGTTTCGCCTGTCATTGCAACCATATTGATGGTGGCAATTACAGTCGTACTCGCGGCTGTTCTGTACGTGATGGTGAGCGGGTTCACTCACTCACCTGGGACCGCGAACAGCGCGGGATTGAACGAGGCACAGGCAACTGGTACCAGTTGGACGGTGACCGTATCTAGCGTATCAGCTTCCAATATCGGACTATCTAATCTTAAGATAGTAATTAGCGGCGGAAATGCGACGACTGATGGCACATTCACAATGGGAACTTTGAGTTCGACCGGTGCGTCGATGACGTTCTCAGTCGCTTCTTCACTCACGGGTTCGTTTACAATCTTGAGTGGCAATAGCGGAACATATCTGTCCGCAGGCGACTACTTTACCATCAGTAGCCCTGCCACCTGGGCAAGCGGATCTCTCCAGGGGCTAACAGTAACTTTGTACTCAGGCAACTCCAACCTTGGTTCCACAACGCTCTGAGTCAGCTCCCTCTTAAACCCTTTAACGCTTTTTCTAACTATAACTGTTTGGAATAACATTATCTTATAATCTATTTTCTTTAATAATTCGCTAGAACTATTCGATCGTGCATATACCATCTAATGGCTGCCGGGAAGAGAAAGGGCAAGGGGAAGAAGGGCATTTCTGAGAGAGGGCGGGAGAGACTGAAGAGATAAGAACTCCTCAGCAAAGGTGTCAGGAAGGCAGACATAGCCCGTACACTCGAAGTGAGCTGGAACACCGTCGGCAGAAGGGAAAAGAGGAGGAATAACGAGGGCAGCGGCTCATGGAAGGACGTGAAGCCTCCCGGTAAACCGTCGAAGCTGTCAGGGAAGCAGTGTCAGGCACTGATGAAGATACTCATGAAGGGAGCACTCGCTATGGACCACCCCCACTGACCTCTGGACGCTGAAGAGGGTGGCGGAGGTGATCAGAAGGAATTCGGTGTCGAATACAATGTCACGCATTTCCGGAGAGTGCTGCGTGACATGGGTTTCTCCTCCCAGGTCCCGCAGCTCGTCTCGAAGGAGTAGAATGATGTTTTGTGAACGATTGGCTGAGGAGGGAGTGGCCGAAGATACGTGCGTTTGCAAGAAGGAAGAGTATTGTTGCATGTGTGAGTACGGGGAACGCTCAAGGTCTGGGAACCAATGGAATATCATGAACACTGCCCATTGTCCCAAATCCCACAAGATAGGCAATAGTATCTGTACAACTTACGTACTGCATATTCAGCGATCTGACTTTGAGAGTGAACCACCATAGCAAGAGTTGAAGAGTAATGAACTTTGTAGAAAAGTTGGAACCGATAAGAGTGCTTGAAAAGCAGTCGGGTCTATCCAGGTTGCTGATTTTCCTTCTTCTCAATGGAGACTGCAACATAAGCTACATGATTGATGCTTCAAACATCAATCCAAATGTTGCATATACGTCTGTCAGGAAAGCAACCGATTTGCACCTGATTACTTCCGACTATGACGGCGGGTCCTTTCAGAGGATTAGAATGCTTAAACTAACAGACAAGGGGAGAAAGATAGCGGGGCACTTGAGCGTCATAAACGATATACTCGCCCATTAAAACAGGGCCTTCTTTCCACTTGATTCGACTCAAAGTGCGGTCTGAAAGTGAATTTCGTGAAAAACATAAATACCTTATTTTGCTTAATATACACAAGTGATCTGATGACAAACATGACATTTGCGGTACCAGAAGAGCTCTTGTCGATAATGAAGAAACACAAAGAAATCAAGTGGAGTGAGGTTGCGAGGCAGGCGCTACGTGAGAAGGCTGAAGAACTTAAGCTCATGGATCAGATAGTTTCCAAGAGCAAGCTTACTGACAAGGAGGCAATTGAAATTGGCCGGAAAATCAACGCCAGCCTTGCTAAGAGAAACGGGCTAAAATGAGAATAGTGGTCGATGCCAATGTACTCATTTCTGCATTGATAAAGAATGGAAAATCGAGAGAGGTTATAGTAAGCAGCATCTTTGAGTTGGTTTGCCGGAAGTACCTGGGTGAAGAGATATACAAACACCGAGAGTATATAGCAAGGAAATCAGGGCTCTCAACTGAAGAAATTATCCTGCTAACTAATTTGTTGCTGAGGCGAATACAAACAATACCAGACGGCATTTACAAGCGCAAACTGAAGGAGGCAAAACTTCTTATGAGGGCCGATCCAGGCGATGTGCCGTATGTTGCCTGCTTCCTAGCTATCGGGTGTGATGGAATATGGACAAACGACAACCATTTCACTGGAAACGACCGATTGGTTGTCTACAATACGGTTGAATTGCTGAGATTGGCGGAAAAGCGAGGCTGAGCTAATTCGTGCTGTGATTTCCCCTTTTCGTTCATCTGGGATTTGGAGTCCTCATGAAAGGGATAGGCACTTCTTTTCATTGTTTCCTTTCGTCAAACCACCTTCTCAACGAACATGTTTTTAAACCTCTTACCCTTGCATTTCAAAGACATTGAAGCAACGTTTCACAGGTGCTGGTTGGTGAAAAATACTGAAACCGAATACGATCCAATCCCGTGAATTATCAATGAGCGATAGGCAGACCGCAAATTCCTTAAGCAAAGCCTGCCGCTACGTTTGAACGGCCATGTTTAACGAAGAACAGCTTGAACCGATAAAGGTCATTGAGAAACAGTCCGGCCTTTCAAGGCTCCTCATATTTTTGTACCTGGAAGGCAGCAGCAACATTGGCTACATGATGGACGTCACAAACATTCATCACAACCAGGCCTATGCAGCAGTCAGGAAGGCAGTCGACCTGAAACTGATTACATCAACATACGGTGAGGAATCAAACTACAGGGTTAGAAAACTCGCGCTCACTGAAAAGGGAGAGACGATAGCCAGACTTCTGTGCAAAATCAACATGGCGCTATGCTCCATCGGAGGGCGCGACATGGAAAGCAGAAGAAGAATGGTGATGCACAAGAGCCCATTCACGCAATAGGCATCCTTGCCTGTTCTTCCGACAATCCTTCCATCGTTTCTGCGTGAAAATATTTCACATATCTGAAGCTGACCGGTTTGAATCCTGCTTCACTGATTGTGGCTACAGTTCTGCCGAGGGCATAACTCTTCAACTGTGCGTATGCCCATTCGCAGTTTACATGGAATCCCAAATAGATATCCATGGGACCCATGAAATTGCGCCACTGTAAAGAACTGAAATTCCTGTTCACCGTAAGGTAGACAGCCCATCCTCCGAGCAGACAAGCTTCATCTCCCGGCCAGGCGCGCACATTAAACAGCCAGGATCGAGAAACCTGAATCTCATAATGTTATAGTGTTAATTAGTGTTGCTTTTGGAGTTTGGACAGGTATGCTGTTTGGCCAATGGCTTGAAGTTGTTTGCACGTTCTTTCATTGCCCGTAACTGCTGATTATTTTCGCGGCGCTGGCCATTAATTGCGCCTTCAGACAATGACTGAGAATTCTATAAGAGGAGCACTGTTGGGCTGATCTAAAGCCCTGAATTCTCAGAGAGAGGCGATAGCAACTGTACAACTTACGTACTGCATATTCAGCAATTTGACTTCGGGATTCAATCACCATAGCTTTACTCAACAATTGCAATAGATAACGTGACGTGGGATATCTTCGTTGTCAGGCTTCAATCCAGATGGTTTCCGGGAGACCTTTGAAGTGCTTATCGCCGGTTAGAACTTTTGAATCTGTCATTCTTGCAACAGCCAGAACAAGACCATCGAATAAGCTGGGCTTCTTGAATCCCAGTTTCCTGGCCCTGGTCTCGAGTTGGAGATAAGCCTTACCTGCTTCAATCGCAACCTCATCATCTATG
>JAHEAA010000024.1:0-10578 GCA_019721035.1 Candidatus Sysuiplasma acidicola | reverse complement strand
AGTGGAGTCAAGTTGCAAGGCAGACGTTAATGGAGAAGGCCGAAGAACTCAAGCTGACGGACCAGATAGTCTTCAGGAGCAATGTAGCGCTGGAACCGGACATCGATCGTTCATGCAATCAGCAGACTGAACTACAATGTTTCATTAGCGAGTGCTCGGAACAAAGATGAGAGGATAGCACACAGAAATGGATTGCAGCGGTGAACAACACAGGCAGTGCAGCACTCCTTCCCGGCTGCCGTCTTTCATTTCAACCTGACAAATATCCTTGAATCGGCTGAGCCTTTCGGTCTCTCAAGCGTGAACTCATCATTGAGTGCTTCCAGCAGCGACATCAGTTTGGATTTCCCGTAGGTACGTGTATCGAACGCGGGATCCAGCCGCCTCAGCGCCAATCCCATCGATGCCAACGGCGCGCGTCCTTCTTCGTTCACCGTTGCATCGAACGCCTTCATGAGGAGCCGGATTGCCTTGCTCGGCGGTAGTTTGTTGCCGCCTGCCGCTGCGGTCTCGACGCGGCTCAACTCATCGGGCTTCCTTGAGTCACTTCTGCCGGATTCTCTCTTTGCCGTTCCCGTCACATCGCTTCCCTGTGCGATTTCTCCCGACACGAGATTCTCAGTCGCGACGAATACCCTGCACGCATTGCGGAAAGCAGCAGGGGTCGCAGCCCGCCCTATGCCCATGACGAATAGACCTTCTTCGCGGATCCGCTTTGCCAGGCTCGTGTAATCACTATCGCTTGACACAATACAGTATCCGTCAACTGTTCCCTTGTGAAGCATGTCCATTGCCTCAATAATCAGAGCGCTGTCAGTGGCGTTCTTGCCTGAAACATTCGAAAACTGCTGTGCAGGGCTGAGGGCATGTTCCTGGAGCACTGAGCGCCAGGCCTGCATAGTCGGTAGTGTCCAGTCGCCGTAGACGCGCCTTATTATCGAAGTCCCGTACTTGCTAACCTCCTCGAGCATCGGCTCAATGAGGGATGCCATGGCATTGTCTCCATCTACCAGGAACGCGAGTAGTCTCGTCCTGTCTTGAGATTCGGCAAATTCGGTGCTGTCCTCCACCTTCTTGTTGACGATCGGCATCGCCCGTTATTGTCGTTATAGGCTTAAATCTCTACTCTTTGATTGATTACACAGGATTCCTAAAACACCGTTGACGTGGTTCGTATTCGAGGTTCAGCCGCCCGGAATGGAGTATGGGCCTGCAAGCGTATTGATCCGAGCGGCAACAGGCTGGAACTGGAAACGCCGTTCTAATTTTTGCCACTTTCGCCGGAGTAAAATTTGCCAGATTCGCCGGCGAATAGTTTCCAGAATCGCCGACGAATTCTTTACACCCGCTCTCGCTACGGTGAGGGGCCGGGGGTATGAATTTGCTGGAAGCAGAGGAATGGCATATGTTCAAAGAAATGCATGAGCAGAGCGTGACGGTGAGCGAGATTGCAGGATAACGGGCGCGAACATGACCATAGCCGCCGTCTGCAGATGCATCATGCGCAACTTGTGAGCAATACTTGCTGTTGGGCTGAACAGGTTTTAGCTCAGTATAAGGGAACTTCTGTCCTCTGTAGTTGATTACAGTTAAGGCAGCGTGATGAAAGTCAAATCGACATTCGGAAGAAAGGCACACTCATCACAACGGCTAGCCGCCGGCAACCTTAATATAAGGATCTGAAGTTCGAAACCAAGAAAAACGTAATGAATTCAGGACAGGGACAGGCATCATTGCGCAGGGCCATCAGGCTCCGCCACGCCGTCGCCCTCTATGTGAGCTCGGTTCTGGGCTCTGGAATACTCCTGCTCCCCGGCCTGGCGGCAATTGTTGCCGGTCCCGGCTCGCTGCTTGCCTGGGCACTCCTTTGTGTGGCAAGTGTTCCGTTTGCGTTTACATTTGCCTCCCTTTCGTCTAGAAAGCCTGAATCCGGTGGCATCTACTCCTTCGCAAAGGAGGCGTTCGGGCCGCACATCGCTACAGTCACAGGCTGGCTTTTCGGTTTGTGGGTGATAACAGGCGCGCCTGCGATAACCATCATAGCCGCTTCATATCTGGGCTATGCCTTCCCCCTCGGCAGACTGGATACACTTCTTCTCGCTTCCCTGATACTTGTAGCGGCGTTCGTGATCAACTACAGGGGAATAGTGATAAGCAACAGAGTGCAGCTTGCAAGCGTCGTCTCAATCGTAGCACTGCTTCTCGTCACCGTAGTGACATCCGCTTTTTTGTCAAAGCGGGCAACTTCAGCCCATTCCTGCCTGACGGATGGCTTCCTGTCGGGACAGCTGCAGCACTGATTTTCTGGTCCTTTCTCGGTTATGAGAATGTCTCCAATATGGCCGAAGAATTCGAAAACCCCCAGAGGGATTTCAGAAGGAGCATACTGCTCAGCGTCGGGCTCATAAGCGCCCTCTATCTGTCCGTTTCCATAGTAACTGTCGGCACACTCGCGTACAAGGCAGGTGGCAACATTGCGCCGTTCGCAGTCATGCTCTCCCATGTTGTGGGTGTTTACGGATCAACAGGAACGGCCATACTTGCAGTGTTCATCATATTCAGCACTGTCAATGCCTACACAACAGGCATGTCACGGGTATTCTACGCTGTTTCAAGAGATGGCGGTCTTCCCCGTGCCCTCGATCACATCAACCCGAGAACAAAAGTACCGGACAGAGCACTCATTGCACTTTTCATACCAATGATACCTCCTTTCATCATCTATTATGTTCTGAACGTCAGTCTGGAAACCGCACTTCTGGTGCCCGGCGGCGCTGCAATTGTTGTGTATGTCATAGGTTCTGCGGCGGGAGTCAGGATATTTGCTGCGAAGCCCGGCAAATCCGGCAAAAAGAGAATACCAGCACTGCCGGCAATCTCACTTGCAATATCACTGATTGTGCTTCCGTTCGTCGGCTGGCTTATTTTGTTCAGCGTTGCGGTCTTTGTGGCCGCGCTTCTGTACTCATATCTTGTAAATCGAAAGAGCGGTAAACCAGTCTGATTTCAGTAAGAATTTACGCCTTTTCTGCAGGTGGAAATTATATTCAACAGGACATATCTCTCAGCATGCAGGCGGCGGCCATATGAGCAGCACCATAGTCAATGGAAAGGAAAACAGTGGCTCCGGCTCAGTCGTAGCAGTCTGCAGAAGCAGGAACCATGACTTTTCGAAGGCAACAGTGGAAAGCATCCGCCTGCTTCCCGGCCTGGGAGTCGAGGGCGATGCCCACATGGGCCGAACCGTCCAGCACCTCTCGAGGATCGCAAAAGACCCGAACCAGCCGAACCTGCGGCAGGTTCATCTCATCCAGTATGAACTGCTCGAGGAACTAAGCGGGGAAGGACATGAAGTCTTTCCGGGCCAGATGGGCGAGAATATTACAACCTCGGACATAGATCTTCTGGCTTTGCCCAGAGGGACGCAGCTGTGCATCGGACACGAGGCAGTGATTGAGATCACCGGTTTGCGCAATCCCTGCTACAAAATCGATGTGTTCCAGAAAGGGCTGATGAACGCCGTGCTTCACAAAGACGATCGGGGCAATCTGATCAGGAAAGCGGGTGTCATGGGCATTGTCATTGCGGGTGGTGTTGTCAGACCGCATGACAACATAATTGTCAGGCTTCCTGACGGACAACATACGCCGCTGCAGGTCGTCTGAAGCAAGAGCTTAATCCCGCTTCCAAGTCGGTTAGAGTCTATGGATTGCGATATCCTTCCATTGTTAAAGGACGTGGGCTTCCCACATCATAATGTGATACCTTTTGTGCAAGACTCTCATCTTTGAAGCAAGAACCGCCACTGATTCTTACGCAGGGTGCCCGAATTTATATTGGGCAGGAAGTCACAAACTGCGTAACGGGCACCATGTTCCTGCCTTTCAAAGCGAATGGCATGCTGTGCAGGAGCAATGCGGAATCAGGTAATGCGCCTCACTTTACACCCCTCCTGCATTGTCCGGAGGGCAGTCAGGTGCGGCGGTTGAAGATGTCTGGTATGCATGCGATATATACGCTGTTCTGCTCCGCCTTGCCTTTCCTTGCCGGACGCCTGTTACCCTCGGCCACGACATCCGCCAGCAGCTTCTTCACCGAGGAGACAACCATGTCGAAGACATCATCGTCAACAGACCAGACGGACAGCATGAGCCTGTTCTTCCCGAACTGTTCGGCCACACGTTCCATCTCCTCATCCGTTGCATTCGCAAATTCATCCGCATACAGACGGTACTGCAGACTCATGGAAAGCAGTGCTGAACGCAGCAGTTTCCTGCCCTCGTCCGGCGTCAGCTTCTCAAGCATCCTTCTGTTCTGGGCGAACGGATCTATTGCCTTCCAGAACTCATGGTTCTGGGAGTAGTATTTCTCGATATGGTTCTTCTTCACGACCACCTCGGGTTCTGCGAGAAGTCCGTCCTTCACCATCTCGGCCACGAAGTGATAGAGGTTTGACCTTGTGACCCTGATGTGTCTGGCCATCTGCGTCACAGTCAGCTTTTCGTTCCTTGCCAGCAGAAGAAGTACGCTCATTTTTGTCGAATTGCTCAGTGCATCCAGTACGAGGTCGTACGGGTCATTCCCTTTTTCCCTTCCTTCGGCAGATGATCCAGACACATAAGTACCAATACTTCATCCAAATAAAATCATTATGTATAAATAAGATTTATATGTATGAATACATTTGCATGGTAAAGCAGGAAACATTGCACGGTGGTCAATGACATGCAGAATGATAGTGAGGAAAGACCAGGCGCGGAGAACAGAAACGGTGTGCTGACGCATGACTTCAGGCTGGTTATATTGAACGCCGGACTGTCAAGAATGGGAGTGATGGCATATGGCATTGTCGTGCTCTGGGTGACGCTTGCTCTCACACACTCAACGGTGATAACCGGCCTGGCGGATGGCATGGTATCCCTCCCGCTCTTCGCGAGCTTCATCGTAGGAGCCTACGTCGACAGGAGCCCGAGGAAGAAGTCGCTAGGTGCGGTTGCAGGCATTGCAAGGCCCGCGGCCATAGGCATATTGTTCATCGCACTGCTTGTGCACAGCGTACTGCTCATTGCGCTGCTCTTCTTCTCAACGTCCATAATCATCGGTTTCACATCAGACGTTATGAACTCTGTCAGATCCGTCTGGTCGAAGAGGTTCCTGGACGATGCAACATACAAGAAGGGAACATCGGTCATGCAGGCAGCCACAGGAGTTGCCGAAACAGCCGGATACGGCTTAGCCGGTGCAGTCCTTGTCCTCGGATTCGATGACGCATTTATCGCATTGACTGTAATCTTCATAACGGCAATGCTGGCAATCATACCCATCAGTTCTCCGCGGGAAGCAAGAAAAGAAGATGGCTCGGTCGGAGGATCTGTCAGGGAGGGACTCGGCTTCATAAGGGGGAATACGGCCTTACTTGAAATTCTCTTAATTGCTCTGCTGGCGAATTTCATATTCGGGACGGTGGGTGTGAGCCTGACCGCGCTAGTGCAGCTGGATTTCAGGCTGTCCGGCATCTACTTCGGCTCGCTGCTCTTCGTTCTGGGTGTAGCGGCGATATTTGGTTCAGTGCTCGCGTCGAAGGTGAGCGGCAGTGTTGGGCGTGAACTGACTGCAACAGTGTTCCTTGTCGGCCTGTTCATCGGACTGATTGGACTGTCCCCGTCCATCTACTACGATTACCTCCTGCTTGGCGGCATCGGTCTGCTCATCGGTATGCTGAACGTTGCAGTATCGACGCTTGCGATCAGGAAGGTGCCGGAGAAAATGATGGCAACTGTACAGGGCACTTTCAATACATTCGGGCTCGGAATGACCTTCCTTTCCGGAACAGTCGGCGGTGTGGTTATAGCGCTAACTTCAGCCAGATCGATGCTCCTGATCGTCTGTGTCGTCGCAGTCGCGATCGCGGCACTGTCACTCACATTCAAAGAGTTGAACATGACGAGGATATGAGCAATCCCTGGACCATGGACTATGGTTCTGGCCATGCTTAATTAGATGAAAGCGATCGGACTGACATGCGCGTCGTTGGCATAGACAAGACAAGAAGGAAGTTCACATCCACCGTTGCGCTTGTGACTGCGGAGTACAACGGCAGGGCGAATGTGATGGCGGCCGAGTGGTCGCTGCGTGTCTCCATAGACCCTTACCTGGTTGCAGTGTTCGTGGGATACAGAAGGGGGACGTATGCGTTGATAAGAGATTCGGGTGAATTCGGACTGAACTACTGTTCGGAAGAGCAGGCAAACCTGTCGAGCATAGCTGGCAATCACTCGATTACTGAAGGTGAGGACAAGTGGCTACTGGGAAACTTCGAGACGTTCAGGGCAGTCAGGATACGCGCGCCCATGATCGAGGGGTGTATAACGAATCTGGAGTGCGTTGTCGTGGATGAATTCAAAACTGGCGATCATGCTGCGTTCATTGGAAAGGTTGTCGAGGGCTATACTGATGACACGAAGAAACCGCTCATCTACCACGGCGGAGAATACTTCAGACTTGGAAAACACATAGAGAAGGACGGCAGTTAGGGCATTGCAGTTTTGCAGCTCGGCGGCTATATGCCAAGAGTATACGATATCACCGCAACACCGACAACTATGAGAATAGCACCAAGCACGAGATGGAGACCGAGTGTTTCCCTGCCCCGCATCGTCATGTAAGAAAGGAGCATTGTGAACAGCGGATTGGCCGTTATTATCGGTGCTACAAGGACGACGGGAGAGACCAGGAGGGCAACAAATCTAGAACTCTGGGCCAGCCCGGATGCCGTGCCGGCGACAGCCAGCATGGCTTTCCTGTTGCCCGCAATTACACCGCGCAGGCTACCTGTCCGCAGGAGGTTGAGCAGGAAATAGAAGAGCCCGGCGGTAAGGTATGCTATCAGCGCACCGTCAACCGGCAGCGGGGACCGCAGATCGGCAGCCCTTATCACAACAACGGACATGCCGACGAAGAAGGCCGCAAGTAAAGCAAACAGCAGACCCCTGCTGTCTAGCTTCTTTCCCCTGTCGTTTCCCGTTGTGACAAGCACTGTACCAAAGAAAGCGAGTATCACGCCTGCGCCGGCAAGGAGTGTCAGCGGCTCTGAAATCAGAAGTATGCCGAAAAAGACGGCGAACAGACTCTGTGAGGATGTGATCGAACTGCCCCTTGACGGGCCCAGGAGAATCATACCGGCATAGTTGAGACCGCGACCCAGTATGAAGTTCAGGACACCGGCGAGCATGAAAAGTAGTGCAGGATAGATGCCGAGTTTCCAGATGTCGAAGAACTGACCCGTTGCCAGAGATACAATGAATATCACGAGTGACGAGAACAGTATTGTCGTCAGTACTCCAGCGGACATGTGACCTGAGCTCATGCCCCTGACAATGAACATGTTTGACACTGCAAACATGAAAGCTGAAAAAATTGACAGAAACAGTCCAACCACTATATCTGACATGGTTACCAGCAGCTGTGCTCGATCAGGTTCGTGCCCGGGAGCACGGTCGGCCGGCACGACGCGAACATCCGTGCAACAATATTCGATGCATGCAGCCGGAGGCATGGAACTCATCATTCAAGCTGTTTTCTCTCTACGCCCGTTCTTGTCCCAAAGCTTCTTGTTGACTTCCGGCCAGCCCGGTATCTTCTGCACTTCATTCAGTATGAGCATGCCCTTCTTCTTCACACTGCCGTTGACGAGTCTACTGACGACATCCCACTGCTATTCAATCCAGAGACTGTTCCCGAGGGAAAGTACGTCTGCAACAGCATAATGCGCCGGAAGACTTGGTTCGCTCAAGCGTCTGAGCAGCACATTCAGCACAGTCATGCTGAAATGTTTCGCTCCTTCTTCTTTTGACAATTTGCTCAATATATTGAGTAATTTTACTCAGTTACGTGAGCACTTTGTACGATGACCCGCTTAAAGCATCTGTCCAGACTGGAACCAACACACAAGAGAGCTGTCGAGCTGCGTGAAAGAGGAGTCAGTGCGTTTCCCACCTTAACGCGACAGTTGACGTCCTTGCCTTTTGACGCTGTCTATGTCATTACTCGAATCTTGCAAACAAACGCAGTTCGAATTGAGAATTGTGGTTTGACTTATATAGTCACAAAATATTTTCATACTTACAACGGAAACTCTCAAGGTCGATTTGGACAGCCAGTTGGTAAAGAAATTCAAGGAAAAGGCCATGAAAATTTACGGCCACAAGAAGAGGTCGGTGAAGAAGGGGATGGAAAATACGCTCGGAGAGCATGCCAAGGAGGAAAAGGCAGACTGGAATAAGCTGGTCGGAGTTCTGGATTACCTGAAGGAAGATTCCGTGGAACTGCAACACAAGCTGTGGAAAAAAGCAAGATGATACTCCTGGATACAAACATCTTTCTGGAGATGTTCTTGAAGCAGGATAGAGCGGCACAATGCGAGCACCTTTTGGACGGGATATCCGAAGGCGAATTGGAGGCTGTGGTAACAAGATTTTCCGTGCACGCAGTAGAAGAGATACTCGGCAAAGCGGAAACAGCATCTATATTCCTGCGGAACCTGGAAAGAAGCACAGGGCTTGTAGTCTACGACACCGGAAATGCCGATATAATCGCGACAACCATTGTTCAGCAGAAAACAAAGCTTGATTTCGATGACGCCTTGCAGTACTTTGTCGCCAAGAAGCTGGCAGTAGACTACATCGTTTCTTTCGACAGACACTTTGATGGTCTCGATATTGAACGAACAGAACCAAGTGTGTTACTCGGAAAAGGAAATTGATACAGCACCGTTGTTCATCTGCAGCCCCCTATATGCAAAACGACATAAGAGCAGCGCCTGTTTCCTTTCCTTCTGTGATGCTGAAATTCTCTTTGTTACTGAAATGTGGAATCAGGCAGAACCGGTTGCATTGCCAAGACTCAACAGATAATTTCAAATTCTCCGGGAATGCCTGACAACGGGATATGTTAATTTCCTCATCGATAGTCCTGGATATATCTGATATTTGTTAAGTTGCGACGTTGATTTCGAAGCACAGCATTACGGGTGGTTTCACTCCACGAGTCAGATTGACTGAAGATATTGTGAGACGGGCCAAATCAGACTAATGCCAAGTATGCACTATTCCTCATCCTCAAAGAGAGAAACAGAATTAGTGCTGACTTTTTGATACAAAAAGCAAGTTACATAGAGGTAGAGGAAAACGTCAATGACACCATATCCAGGATTCAAACTCAGGGCATGACAGGAAAGTGGCATATTCCTTCCAGGAAGGAAAGCAGGGAACTGACTGACATGTATCACTTGGAATCGGAAAATAGGAAGAAGGGTGTTTAACACCAGCTGCATCGACAGTGAACTTGAATAGCTTGAGGATTGTGTTTATCTCAGCCTCTAAGAGATAGTGAGTGGTTCTCCCAGTTAGTCCAGCCGCCATCTTCTTATAGATATTTTGTTATAGTTTAGTATGTAAAAATGAAGGAAGAAATTGCTCTGACAATACTGGCGAGAATATTCAATGGAAGCTATTCTGTTCGCGAGCTTACAAGAGCGACAGGATATTCACCCAATACCGTGGTCTCCTACCTGAATGAGCTCGAAAGCAGGGGTCTTATAAAGAAAGAGAAAACAAGGAAGCTCTCAAGGGGAAGGCCACCAGTTCTTCTGAGGGGAACCGCACAAGGCGTTAAATGGTACAGAACTGCCGCAGATGCGTTATTTTACAAACTAAACTCGGAAAAAGGGGTCCTTTGGGGTCCTAGAAGTTCATTTGCCAGATTGGGGATAGCCTTCGTTGGATCCGAAGATATTCTTTCCAGGAAGCCTGTAGAAACAAGAGCGTTCGAAGTCGTTGTTGGCATATCGCCCTTGCTTTATGAGGACCCGATAATAACCACAGATGGCTCATTTATGTCGCCCAAAGGATTACTTTTGTGGGCAACAGAAAGTGGAGAACCGCGAAAGATTGCCGCAGCTGTGTCGATGATGAAATCGGGAAAAGTGAAGGATAAAGATGCTGTGGATGTAGCCATCAGGGGAAAACAGCAGAATGCAATTGGTTTTCTTGCGTCGCTCGCAGGTAAATCAGATATTTCTCGTAAGTTGAAACCAACTTCAGAGAAAGTGAAATTGCTCGCATTCCAGGGACCTCAAGATCCTGAGACACTCAGACTGGCAGACAGATGGCATGTCCTCAATCCAATTTCCAGGAACGATGTTGACGAACTGATGCAAACGTATGGGGGGAAATAAACCCCTGATCAGACCAAAAAACGCCAGCACGTTGTTGCTTTGGCTCGAGAAGGACATTTCGAGACATCTTGACCATAGAGTGAAGGCTTTTGCACACGGTGGAACAGCTCTCACTCTCCTTAACATAAAAGACTCGACCAAGGATGTCGATTTTACCTTCATTGACAAAGATGAATTTTATTCAATAGTCGGCGTCCTGAAAACAATGAATTACAATCCAACCAGAGACTTCAAGACAGGCTAACGGGACGTGTACACCTTTTGCTGTAAATTTCAATAGACCCTGTACCTTCACTCTTGAACATTAGGAGTGTTTGAGAATGGAAGCACAGGGCATAGAGAAT
>JAHEAA010000023.1 GCA_019721035.1 Candidatus Sysuiplasma acidicola | reverse complement strand
GAGAGTACGCGCTATGTCGGCTTTTCTCACACCCGCACGAAGGAGTTCATATCCCTTCCTCCTCTTCCACTCCCTCTCTGAAATGTCCTTTTTCTTCTTGCTCTCCCTGTTCCTCGCAGTCATCAGACAGTGTATGCACTATCGTCTATTTCTAGTTAATTATTAAATAAAATAGATTATAAGGCAAGATCATTACAAAGAGCTATAATAGCATCAGTCGTGCTGGTTGGAACGGTTGCTGATACATGCGCTTTGCAAGACAGTGCACAGTTACAACCGCTTCACGGCTCTCCGATATTGGAGTCATCGCCAAACTCCTTTGTTGTTCCGGAAACGAGATCGAGTCTGACCCTGAGTCTTCCTCCCTCGAAGAAGATGTAAGCGTTCTTCACTGCTGAAATATAGTAATTTATCCTCTTTCCCTGCTGAGTGAGCTTCCTCTCCTTACACTCGATGAGACCATATTTCTCCAGCATCTTTATGCGCCTGTAGCATGCGGCTATGGGTATGCCATACGCCGCTGAAAGTTGCTGCGCAGAACGGGGCACCCTCATTATCGCCGTCAGTATCCTTGCTGCGTATTCGTCAGTAAGTAGCTGTGAATAGATAAAAGGGGTCATGCAGTCACACAGAGGCAGGCATAATTGTCCTCAGTCTCCGCAACGCGAATCACTATTTATATACTTAAAAAGAACGAACAGATTCGCGGGCACCGTCACCTGCTGTTTTCCATCTGCCAGCATTTGTTTCTTTGCCGCGGTGTGCGTCGAGGCTCAGCATCATGAGCATATAATCCCTCAGGTGCCTTGTAATCAGGAAATTGTGTCTAACATACTCCATAGCATTCCGGCCCATCGTGTCAGCGAGTTCTGGACTCCTCAGCAGCCGCCTTATGTTGAATGCAGTTCCCTCAATAGTGTGCACGAGGAAGCCGTTTATGCCGTTCCTTATCTGCAGCGGTATGCCGCCGGTAGCACTGGCGATGACCGGCCTACCTTTCCACATGGCCTCCGAAACCGTCAGGCCGAATCCCTCCCTGAGTGATTTCTGCAGCACAACGGCGGAAGCCCTCTGCAGCGCGTTTATATCCATGTCGCTGAACGGCGGCAATAGAATGATGTGAATGTCCTTGTCGTTTTCCACCTTCTCGAGCGTCTTTCTGTAGATTGCCTCACCTTCCGGATCATCCGTTGCTAGGCTTCCGGTGAAAACCAGCTGGCAGTCCACATGTTTTCTTGCGAGCTTGAATGCCTCAATCGTTCCAATTGGATCTTTCGCGTAGTCGAATCTCGAAATCTGCGTGACAATCGGCCTGTCCGGGTCTAAACCGAATCTCGAAATCACCCGGTCAATGACGGAATCGGGTATGCTGATGTTTTTTGCAGAAAGCGGATCAATTGACGGAGGAATAAAGAACTGCTTAACGCTCAGATCCGGTCTGGAGAATCCTGGACTCGAGAAGATTGATCCATCATATCTTGAGACATACCTGCTGAGGAATTTCCACACCTTCGGTTCTGGATTCGACACATCGATGTGGCATCTCCATATCCAAGTGCTTCCCTTTTTTCTGTACTTCGAGTCTATGAGTCCGGCGGGCTGAGGGTCGTGAACGACCACAAAATCAGTGTCAGGCCTGAGCTCCATTAGATTGATTTTCGTTCTGTCCTTGTATGTGCGGAACATGTCTTCCGTAAGTTCGCCTGTACCGTTCTGCAGTGCGTTGTGAAATGCCTTTGTTGTCCTGAAGAATGCATCATCACCGCTTATGGTGTCCCACCTAGCCCTGATACCGAGCTCATTCATCAGCGGAACCATTCTGGACAGTATTTCAGCAACACCACCGCCGGAACGAGTGGAGTTGATATGTGTAAGCTCCGTGTCCTTCAGCTGTGCTGAAATCATTTTCAGATCGTTCGTCTCATCCTTGCCTATGATTGGTATGTAGTCTGAAATTGTCGGTAAACCGTTCATCGGTTTTTCACCATCTATGTAAGGAAGCTTACAATGCGATTGACGAGTTCCATTCTCAGAATCTCCTCGGAAATCATGGTCTGCGGATCTATTGCCGAAATACTGTTTGCCAGCTCATCGTATCCGAAATTTTCTCTTATCCATGCGGAAAATCCGTTCACGCCGTACCGGTTCACGAAGCGTTCTGTGACTTTGTGATATACAATGCTCGCGGGATTGATGGAGCTGACAGAGTCAAGAAAGGAAAACAAAGTGTCCGCTTTCCACTCCGTCGGAAAGCTCACAACTGTGCATGTAATGAAGTGAAACTCATAGCCGCGCCTCACAGGCTGATCACCGTTCTGCTCCACATCTGAGCAAAGGATTCCGATGAGCCTCTTTCTCAGCACGTCGAGGTTCTGAGGCTCGGGGAGGTCTATATCGGCTATGCGCTCAGCCAGATCGTAGTTTCGCAGCGCATCCGAAGTCCAGTATGCGAAATCGTTTGGATACTCCTCCGGAACTAGATGGCCGGAAAATATGGGGTGGTATATGTGATAGAATATCGACATATCGTCAACTTTTTCAAGGCAGTCGGCAAGTTCAGAAAGCCTCGACGCCTTCAGCCCGGTGAGCAGCCGCAGATAATGTGCTGTTCTGAATGCGAACGGCTTGCCCTTGCCATGCGCGGCGCCCTTTTTTTCGTCAAGGTACCGCCTCTTGGGCATGCGCATCTCCATGCACCCAGTTGATACGCGCTATGGAATTATACCTTTGCAATGCGTATCAGGAAATGGGAATAAGATTCAGCGGTATAGTATCTTCGGCTGTCGGATCGGGCATCATGCCATATAACTGCGTGTATGGCTTCAGACCGTGCATCATCACCGTGCCCTCAATGTTTTCCAGTCTGATGTGCATGAGTGAAATGTCGCTCAGCCACTGGAGATAGAGCTTGCTTGAATTAAGAGCCTGCGCAACCATCACGTGCTTACCACGCCTTATGGCGCCAACGTGTTCGACGAGTCCGTCAAGCAGTCCCTTGTCATCTTCATAACCGTACATCGATTCCAGTATGTCGAAGCCGAGGAGCGAGAGGAACGGGTGATTCGACTCCATGAGATTGTATTCAATGGTTTCCCATTTCAGGTCGGTCAACAGCTTGTTCCCTTCCAGCGAAATGAGATACGGTATGTCAGTAGGAGCGGCAGAACTCTGCTCGAATATCCTAACGTTCCTCTCGAATCTGTCCTCTCCTATCATGCCGGATATCCTGTCGTGGAGTATGTCGTAGCTCGCCTTCCTTGACGGAATCCAGGCAACGCCGCTGTTCTTGTATGCAAAGTTCGCCACCATGGCGTCCTGTATCACATCAGAATAGATTGATGGAACGTTTTCCCCAACCTCAATGAGCGTAACGCTGCCGTACTGCAGTCCCCCGAATATGGCATCAAGCTGCCTGCTACCAAATGATGCCATTCCCTGCCCGGGTTCATGCAGCGGTTTCCACTTTCTTTCCGGATAAGATATGGTGTTCGGAGATGCGGGAAACGTTTCGAGTCTGCCGTTGACGAGCGTGAACATGTATTTGTGTCTGTCAACCTTTACCCCCCTGAGCTTCTCCAGTGCCATCACCCTGGCACGCCTCCCTGATATCTCTGCGCTCGAAAGTGATACTACCCCGTCTCCCAGGTAGTCCATATGAGTTCCCCCTGCAGATTCCAGCACGTACACCACGTTTGCTCCCGAACCCTCCACGATATCCTTCTGTATGACAGTCAGCAATCTCTCCGGGGATATGTCGTATTTCTCCCCCAGTCCGTCGATGCTGTCAATGACGACCAGACTCCTCTCGGGCAGACGTTCCTCGACTCTATCGTAGGCAACCTCCAGTTCGGGGAGCAGTCGTCCCACCACTATGTCCACCGAATTACTGTCAAATGAAATGCGATTGGGTGCGATTTCTTCTGAAGCTGAGACCGTTCCCTCTTCAATCTGTCCCTCGAGCCTGTGGAGCTCGGTTCTGTCTATTGTCAGTCTCTCTCCTGTATCGTTGAACGCCCTGAGTAGTTCTATGGCGGGGGCGATATCGGTAGAGTCCATCTGTCTTATGCCATCACTCTGCTCATACACGCTCCTCCTGCCCGAGCCCATATGCAGCAGAAATGCTTTGCCGGCCTTGAGCAGCCTGATCTTTTCAGTGCTCTCCTTGAGCCATGGAAACTGCCTGTACAGTGATTCATCCGAAACACGGGACGACAGATAGTATTGATTCTCCTTTTCGGACATCGTTTCTATGAGCTGGAGTGCAAGTGTCGTCTTTCCGGTGCCTGCCTCTCCCTTAATGACGAGAGAATGGCCTCCTGGTGCCAGAAAGAACTTAACCAGTTCCGGCGGAAGATCGCCGCGTCTTTCGGTGTAATCCATCTGTTCACATCCTGCCTGAGACAAAAGGGATAAATTCTCGTAGAATTTAATCCATTGGCTCCGGTGGCACTTACTGAGTTTTCCATCCTTATAGTTAATTGCCTTCAGATTCTCAATCCGTGCATTGACCTCAACTTCAAAACCGTCATTATCCCTGCCAAGCAGCTGTGGAAAGGGAAACGATATTATTTACCTGTTCCATGCCAATATGTGATTTGAAGATGAACGTCTGCCCGATCGATTACAGGTATGGCAGAGCAGAAATGCTCTCACTCTTCGAGGAGGAGGCCAGACTGAGGGTTATGCTGAATGTTGAGTCTGCACTGGCGCAATCACAGTCCAAATATGGCATAATCCCGAAGGAGGCAGCCAAGGACATAGATAAGGCGGTTACGGGCGGCAAAGTTAAACTGGAAACCGTGCGCGAAATCGAAAGGGACATCGGCCACGATGTCATGGCTGTGGTCAAGGCGCTGAGCGAAGTTGCAGGCAGAGGTGCCCCTTACGTGCATTTCGGCGCAACATCCAACGACATCATAGACACTTCAACCGCTCTGCAGCTCAGGGATGCCATTCGTATAATTAAGTCAGATATTGTAGACCTCGAAACAGTCATAGCAGACAGGGCACTGGCGGAAAAAGACACTATCATGCTGGGAAGGACACACGGACAGGCTGCCCTTCCGATAACCCTTGGATTCAAGTTTTCAGTATATCTAATGGAACTCGACAGGCAGCTGGAGAGAATAGATGAATGTGAGAAGAGAGTTGTAGTGGGGAAGATGTCTGGCGCCGTTGGAACCGGTGCATCGTTCGGCAAGAGCTTCTTCAACATACAGGAAGATATTATGGAGCGCCTCGACATGAGCTTAGAGCAGGCGAGCGGCCAGATTGTCGGCAGGGACAGGTATGCTGAAATGGTCAGCGTCCTCTCCAACGCTGTTACTACATGCGAGCGCATGGCGACCGAGGTGAGAAATCTCCAGAGAACGGAAATTGACGAAGTCGAGGAATACTTCGACTCGTCCAGGCAGGTTGGCAGCTCCACCATGGCCCAGAAGCGCAATCCTGTCAAGGCGGAGAACATCTGCGGACTCGCCCGTATTGTCAGAGCGTTTACTACACCTTCGTTCGAAAACATGATACTGTGGCATGAAAGGGATCTCACAAACTCAAGCGCGGAGCGGATAATTATTCCGCACGTGCTCGTGCTCACCGACGACATACTCGTTAAGACAAAGGACCTTTTCGCAAAACTGCAGCTGAAAAGGGAGAACATGCTACGCAACCTGGAAAGGGCCAAAGGGCTAATCATGGCGGAGAGGGTCATGCTGCATATGGCAGAGAAAATCGGAAGGCAGGAGGCTCACGAAGCCGTCAGAGCCGCCGCTATGAAATCGGTCGAAAGCGGAATTTCATTCAAGGATGCGCTGCTTTTAGCGGAAAACATCGCGAAGGCCATGACGCCCGAGGAACTTGACGAACTCCTTGATGCCACTACCTACACTGGTCATGCGGCCGAAATCGCGGAGCGGGCCGTGAAACAGATTAAGAACAAGAGAGCGTTACACACGGCGTCAACATAGGCAGACGGCAAGCGGGCCCATAGATCAGTGGAAGTCTCAGGACCACTTCAGATCGCCGCCTTCGCAAGGCGGAGGCCGCGGGTTCAAATCCCGCTGGGTCCACACTTATCCTCAATGCAGTCTGCAGTGCCTTTCATTCCAACGATTCCTCCGTTTACTGTTGCACATATGTTATGTTGGCGCAAACATAAACAGGGACACCGAATCCCTTAAGATTGGAAAGAAAACCGAAGTGGTGAATGCCGAAATCTGTGTTTGGCCAGATCATAATCTGGAAATCGGCTTAAAAAGCAAAATTATGCCATTTCGAGGCTATCGTCTGATTGGCAAGCGAGATGGGTGCGTAAACTGAGCCAATACCGGCTATAACAACGTAGTCGTTCTGCAAGTGATAAGACGCGTTTGTATTGTTTCCCCATGGAAAGGGATAAAAAGACAATTGAATCACATTGCTTGTCTGAAAACCTGTATCATTTGCCACTATCACCAATGAACTTGGATCAATATTGGGTGCCAGATGGCCAGTTAGCAAAAGCGTAACCCCAATGTGAAAATTAGGACCGTTTGGAGCGATAGTATGATTGTAAGAATACGTACGTATTTCCATACTGAACTGAGAGCCCTGGTAATGGTTTTGCAGGAGAGTTGCATTAGAATGGAAGTAAAATACCGGTGAGTTGTACCCGTACCAGCCTAAAAAATTTTCCTCAACCAGATAACTGCCGTTACCATCGAACACTTGCAACTTGGGAGTCACGTAATGCGGTCTTGTGGCGTAGTATGAGATTGACAACATGCCTGCAATAATAGCGACAGCCATACCAGCTGCGAACGCTTTCCTGGCCATCATTAGGACTCACTTAAGCCCATGCACGGCCATTGTGAAATATTTTCCTCTTCCATCTGGGTATCAGTTTGCAGCTAATCCATTTCCTGTATTCTTCCTTACCACGCGTCGTTGTTTGTTGTTTAGGATCAAATCATTTTTCCTGCTTCGGTCATTCGGTACAGTTTGGGAATCGCCGAGAATCCAAGTACGGCTACAAAAACCGCCGACGCACCTATTGCCATCAGTATGACGGGAACGGACGCGTAGATGGAAAGAATGGTGAATACGACTGCCATGACAGGGGTCGAACTTCCGATAAAAATCCTGAGAAAAGCGAAAACCCGTCCGAATATTTCCTTTGGTGTTGCCCTGGTCAGCCTGGCGTTTAGAGGAACGTTGATGAGTGGGTTGATGAAACCGATAGTCAGGGAAATAAATATGTCTGCGTAGACAGACCTGCTTGATCCGAGCAGAAAAATGAGAGGTCCATAGAGAAGCACGAGCAGAGCCGGCATCCGGGGTTTGTCGATGAGGTGGAGTATTTTCGACGAAACGTAAGATCCGAATATCATGCCTATCGGAAATGCCACCTCAAACATCGTGTAGAATTCCGGTGTGCTGTGCAGGTACAAGCTGAAGAGACCGGAGCTGTATACGGTAATGCCGATGAAGAGGCCGTTCAGCATGGTGGCGACAACAATGAACCCGACGATCTTTCTGTAAAATGAAATGACCTGACCGTACTCAGTTCTCGTTTTACCGTTATCTCGTCTGTTCACTGCTTCGGATGTGGGAATTGAGAGTAAAAGGGCAACGATTGAAATGGCCATCAGTATTAGTGGCGTTAAACCCTCAAGGAACAGCAGCGAAAGACCTCCGGCCGCTATTCCAAGCACACCCGATACTCCAATGGACATCTGATTCATGGATGTGCCTCTTGCGATCTGTGCGTCGCTCAGATGTTTTTTCAATATTGCAGAAAAACTGTCTCCTTTCAGCGTATAGCCTGCGGACATGATGAGTGTTGCGAGATATATTGCAGTCAATCCTTCAGAGAAGAAGAGTGTGAGAAAACCGAAAATCATTATTGTCGTCGATACGAAGCTCAGAACAGTGCTGTTAATCCGGTCAATGCCGTGTCCTATGGGAACAGAGGAAAGAAGCTGAACTGCAAGAGCGATGGTCGGAACGATGCCAGCGAGAAAGACCGAGTGATAAGTCGAAACTATTTTCCACAGAAAATAAATTTCGAACAGGTTGAACGATATCGAACCCAATGATTTTGATATGAGGAATCTGGTGAATGTTTTACCGAGTCTGCCAGTACGCTCCTCCTGCATTAAACCGACAGAAGCACATTTGTGTTAAATATGCTTGTCCGCGAACTCCCGGGGCCTGCCAATCACTTGACTCAATAACAGCGTGTTTTGAATGTTGTGGTATGGAAAGATATTCTATTCGCATTCAGCTATTCTTTTACCGCCTTCAGGACGAAGAGATGGTTTCTTGTCACAAAACTTCCATTCTTCCTGATGTGACTGTCGAGGTGCCTTAATTTTTCAGCATATGTCGTCACATCAAAATCATCTATCTGCCATTCGGCGATCCTGAGATAGCCCACCACGGCACCTATGTCCCTGAAGATTGCACGCGGCGTCGCCTGTCCTTCTTCTACAATCGTGAATCCTGCCTCATTGAGCTGTTCTTTTGCCACGGACAGGTTCCAATTCGTCACAGGCACTTTCGCTCCCAGAAAATCGTTCAGTTCGGATTTCAGCCCACTGCCCACCTGCTGTGTAATAAAAACTCCCCCGGACTTCAGGACACGGTGAACTTCCGCAGCCTTGAACGACTCGTGTCTATCGATTATTATAGCTCTCCGCATAAGTTCTATGGAAAACGTTAAATTTCGGAAATGTGATATGCCCTTCCGACAGGGATGGGCATAGTTTCGGTGTCTGATTCGGGCATTCTCAACAAACTTGCAAAGGAGTGCAAGGATCCCAGGGAAAGGGATCGCCTTCGTGCACTTTACATGCTCAGCATCGGTTATTCAGTGAAGGATGCTTCGAGGGTGTTCTCTGTAGCCGAAGATGCCATATACAGGTGGGCACAGCGTTGGAATGAGGAGAGGAGTGTGGAAGACAGGGACAGGAGTGGCAGGCCGCCGGCACTCGGCGAGAAGGAGAAGAAAGAGATAAAGCGCCTGCTTGACGAGAACGATCCTGGCAAGCACGGCATCAACTCGTCGACCTGGACATGTACCGAGCTGCGTCTCTACTTCCGGCGGAAGGGCATCACCGTCTCTGAGGAGACCGTCAGGCGCTGCCTGAGGGATATGGGCGCACATTATGTCAAGGCAACACTGGAATACGCAGAAACATACAGCCGTGAAGTGGCCAGCGAGAGAGAGGAATTAGCTGCCAGATTCATCAGGGACATGGATGCAAAGCCGGACGATGTCGTCGTCCTCTTTGAGGACGAAATGTCCATAGACCGCTCTCACAACGGCGGCTATGGCTGGACGTTCTCAAAGCGCCTTACGCTGAGGACGCCACAGCGGATGTATGAAAAGCGCATAAACGGCTTCGGCGCTGTCAACACTTTCAAAGGCAGGGTCTACAGGATGAACAGCACTGCCGCAAAGTCGGAGTCGCTGATAAGGTTCATCGAAAGGCTGTCCAGGAGACACAGAGGGAAGACGCTGTGGATATATCTGGACAATCCGCCAGTGCACAGGTCAAAGGTGCTGAAGAAATGGCTTGCTGCACACCCGCGGGTTGTTCTCAAGCCATTGCCCAGATACTCGCCGGACATCAACCCTCAGGAACAGTGGTGGAACTATGAGAGGGCAAAACTGCTCAACAATACGTACTTCGCTTCAAACAGGCGACTCGGTGGTGCAGTACAGCATTTCGTCAGAAACACACCGCCTGCAACGGTGAAGAGTGTCTGCAATCTATCGGCAATACACGCACTGCTCAAATAGCCGCATCACTTTCGAGGAATGCTATAAATCTATTGACGAGTCCCTGAAGGGAAGAGAACCTCTCTGCGGAACTGTGTCATTGTCATCGCAATATGTTTGAATTACTTCCACACCAACTGCAGACAACCTCTTCGCCGCCACAGGCACATTGGGCACGTACCCTTCAGTTGCGCAGGTGACAGGCGGCAAAGGAGCAAGATGCGAAAGCAATTCTCCTCCTCCGGTTCCCAGATCAATCATGGTGCGTGTTCCGGGAAAATGAGATCTGACAATGCTGCTGTAGTTCCATTGGGGCGGTTCCTCGATGAGTCTGCCTTTGAGATACGAGAAGTCCCAATCGCTGAAGTGCCATGACTGCCCTTCGTGCACCAACTCCTCAAACGACTTGTCAAAAGCCAATCATTCACCCCTTCAACGCGTTTCATGCTGCCTCAGTCTTACTAATTCTTTTCAGTAGCTTACGGCATGTCGGACGCGCACACATGTGGTGAGCGTATCGTTTGGCTTGCATGCATAATGCCCATGCACCGTTATTTCAATCAGGAGCCCTCTGGTTTGATCCAAAGACTGTTTTTGGTTAACTTTTCATCAGGTCTTATTGGGTGGCACAGGCTGGCTATGCAATCAGCCAAATGGGCAGAACGCTATTGCCATCAGGATAAAGCAAAATGAATTCACACATGCCTGTTTGTGCTACACCATGAAATCTGACGTTGTCTCAAAAGTTGTGTCTCCTTCCACAGTCTCGTAAAAGAATCTCAAATAAATGTGCAGGCAATCAAAATTAGGCCGCCCGGAATAGGGAAAATAGTGAAGGCCGCCATTACCAAGGTGTATGAAACGTCAAACAGCATATTCGAAAACTTTCGTTTCGACAAGAGCGGGATGCATGCACATGAGTCATTACCCTCAGGGTTGCGGTAATGTTTAAGGCTGATGTACACAATAACCGGAGAAGGAGGACAAAGACTTGCATGGAAAATTTCCTGGAACGGTTGAAAGCAGGCATCAATAGTGTCAATCATGTATTGAATCTGCGGTAAATGATGTATGCAGAGGAGAGTGGAGATAGATGAAGTATGCAGTGACGATAAATTCTAAAGAACCGGAAACCATGTGGAATGCATTCCGGTTCGCAAGCGCCGTTCTGTCCAAGGGCCACAACGTTTCAATTTTTCTTCTCGGCCCTGCGGTTGAGATAGATTCCGTGGACAACAGTCGTTTTGAGGTGAAGAAGGTGTTTAGCAGATTCACCGAACTTGGCGGTGAAACACTCAGCTGCGGCACGTGTCTCAGGTTACGCAGAATGAATGCCAGTGAGGCTTGCCCCATGTCAACGATGGATACGCTCGTCTCTCTCACCGAAGATGCTGACAGAGTGGTGAATTTCGGTTGAACGAAAGGACTGCATTGGTTCTGGGCGCCGGAATCGGCGGTCTTTCCGTGGCTACGGAACTTGCAAAACTGCTCGGAGGAAACCACACAGTGACGTTGATGGATCGCAAATCGCGATTTTACGAATGTGCATACAACCTCGGAATAGTTAGCGGTGAAGTAACGGATCCTGCCACAGGCGAGGGAGATTTCTCCGCCATAACATCAAGTGGAATCGAATTCGTACGTGCCGAAATCAAGGGCATCGACGTCCGTGGAATGGTTGTGAAAACGACGAAGGGAGACTTCCATGCCGAGTTCATTGTGATTTCTATGGGTGCAGAGATGTCGCCGGGATTGATTCCAGGCCTCGCTCAGGGAGGGCACAATGTTTACGAGAAAGATGGTGCGGCAGCATTTCGCCGTGATCTCGAACGCATGAATGAGGGCCGTTTTGCTGTTCTAATTACTCGTACTCCGTTCAAGTGCCCTGCGGCACCTTATGAGATTGCATTTCTCATTGATTCGGCACTCAGACAGAGAGGAATCAGAGACGACTGCAGTGTCGATGTCTATACACCGGAGTGGCAGCCTATGCTTGCCGCGGGCGATATGGTGGGAAATGCTCTGGTTGGCATGCTCAGAGCCCGCGAGATTGGCTATCATACGGAGCACATGGTTCTCAAAGTGGACTATGAACGCAGAAACATGCTGTTTGAAATCGACGACGCAGCGTATGATTTGATGGTTTATGTGCCGCCGCACAATGCACCGGAATCCGTGCGGCAGGCAGGTCTTACGGATTCGACGGGATGGATACCTGTAAATGCGGAAACGCTTGAAACGAAGCATCCTGGTATATTTGCAATAGGCGACATAGCATCAATCCGGCTTCACAATGGTGTTTTTCTGCCCATGGCTGGAGTGTTCGCCCTGCAGGAAGGTGCAGTTGTCGCCGCGAACATTGCATCAAAACTTGGGATGGGAGCGCAAGAGAGATTCGCAGGAGGCGGCTACTGTTTCATTGAAACTGGCGGCGGAAAGGCGGCGATGGGCTCTGGAAATTTCTATGCGAAACCAGCTCCTACAGTGACATTTGAGCCGCCGTCCGAAGAGCACAAGAAAACGAAAGATGAGTTTTCGGCTGCTATTCTCGAAGCGTTTCGGCCAAGACATTGATGTTTTCAAAAACTGTTAAAGTGAAAATAAGAGGTGATGCCTGCCAGTTAGTGCAGACATCGCACATTCCAGAATTCTTGCGGATCAGACCGAAGACATACTGCTCTTGCGTAAACATATTCGGCAGCAAACTCCATCACGGCGTGACATTTGCAACCTGTATCGCTGACTGAAGGGTCTGATGCTGTTGTGTTCATTCCAGCCGTTTACTGCCGGAATGCCTGAGTTTGTTCCACTTGCTGAATGCACTGTATTCTATGTAAAACGCCAGAATGAAAAACAGAATTATGATTGTGTCGAATACGTAGAAGTCGCCTGCAATGGGTCTAGCAAGAATACTCAACTAGGTAACAGAGTGGGACACACCGTGCAGGAAACTCTCGATGAGGATGTTTGATGCATAAAAGACGTCGGAATTGGCAGAACGGAGATATTTAGAAGGAGAATAGGTCATATTGAAGCTTTTCTCCATAAGCTGGTATGAAATGGAAATAATAGGCGGCAACAGATAGAGGCCGACGCCATTCAGTTCTATTCTGTATGAAAGTGTAACCGACTGCTGGGGTTGGAGCACCTGGTAAATCTCATTGGGCTAGCCGGATATCATAGTTAGGCCCTTCCCGTAATATTCCAGCATACTTGATACGTTCACGATCCTATTGTTTATCGGTTCTGCGCCATTGTTGTGAATCAATGTGTCCACTTTGTCGTAACCACCTTCCCTGGGCACACACTAGTTCTAACTCTCAGGTCAGCCGGAAAGACCACCGATGCACATATAGAAACATCTGCAGGATTCATGCCAGTACCGTTGACGAAATAAATATCCGAACTGATTTGAAGCATCATTCCAAACAGACTCCCGTAGGAAACATTGGATGAATATATCTTGAAACCGATTCCCCCGAAGCCTGCACCCGCCGACGTATCTGTAATATTGGAAGGATTGGGGGGGGGGCGCCAACTGCAAGAACTGACTGATTCGAGTCTCCATCGAAATTGATGGTCTTGGAATAACTGGTCAGTGATGAAAGAGTGATGTTGCCCTCTGGCCGAAATAGAAGACTGTGTTGCTGTCGCCCAGACAGAGGCAACCAAGGCTATGCCAGCAGATATGTGTAGTTCCCGAAGAAAGAGGATACCAGATTCGACAGGAGCGACAGACTGGAATGGCTGGCAGATGCGGCAAGCGTCAGCGAACCGTTGACGGAATCTGGCGTTGCTGATGGAACGGAACGAAGTATCGTAATTTATCATATCGGCGAACGGCACCAAGAGGATGGTAGATCTGAAGTCGTAAACCATCATAGCTGATAAGATGGCACGAAATATCTTACGTGAGCAAACTGCAAAGACCCAATGCAACAGTGGTCCATGCAGTTATCAGAACTGGATGGTTGATTGGATTGCCAGAGAACATAAATGTGAGGCCAAGTAACGGGACAGTTTGTATCCTGCTATCGGCCAAACCAATTGGTGATTGGAGAAAATACCCGAGACAAGATATCATAGTAAATGGCGATAACACTATTCTGCCTTAGTATTATTGTCGACGAAGGGTTCTCAATTACCCTTCCTCCCGCTGGCGCTTTTTATCGATTTACGCATTATTTAACAACTCCCATTATTTCCAATACCCCAGACAAGACAGTGATTGTGCTGAAACGACTGCCCCAATCTTCACTGGGCAGCACATGCGAGCCGTTCACGTCGAACTTTATTTCTGAAAAGTTGTGCCGGTCTGGATTTTGCTTTTTCACAAGAACGAAAAACACAACGTATTCCATGTGATGCAGTTGCCAATGGATATCTCAAGTAAGAGTTGACCTATCCTGAAACGGCCATATGTATGGCACTGTAGCGGACATCATGCGCTCGGCAGCAGTGACAGGTAAACTTTCAGGAGGAAAACTATCTAATGTATGAGTGCCTTCGATTCAGCCAAGACGGCAGAATCGATTTAAACTGTCATGTTATATCGGCAACATGCGCGATTCCAAATGCACCAGGCCTGCTGGCATATTGATTTTTGTGGGCGCTGCTGAATTCATGCTATTCCTGCTCGTGTCCGAGGCAATCAGGCCATCGTACAGCGTGTCCACGAATTACATAAGCGATCTCGGTGTGGGAGTCAGTGCTCCCATTTTCAACGGCTCAATCATCGCGCTGGGCATATTACTCACAATCGGCGCATATCTTCTCATGCGCGGCGTCGACTCCAGGATATTCCCTGTGCTGATATTCCTAACCGGATTGGGTGCGGCCGGCGTGGGCATCTTTCCAGAAACCACCGGAGCGCCTCACTCCATATTCGCCCTCATCGCATTCCTGTTTGGCGGTCTCGCCGCGATATACAGCTACAAGCTCACTGGAAGCATTTTCGGCTATCTGTCAGTCGTGCTTGGTGTGCTTTCGCTCATTGCGCTGGTTATGTATGCCACGGGCCACTATGGTGCTCTTCACCGAGGCGGTATGGAGCGCCTCATCGTTTACCCAACCCTTCTCTGGGCATTGGGATTTGGCGGATACCTGCAGTCAGGCTCAAAGAAGGCGGAAGAGCAGACATCCTCCAGACGATGAGCAGGTCACGCGCGGTCGTGGCAGTGTGGTAACTAAGCAGGGGAAACTGTCAACAAAACGGCACATAAGCGCATTCAGACTTTCTGCACGCTACGGATTGCTTCACATATCTCGTCGAATCCGGCCTCTGTCTTGAACCCCTTGGGATCAAAGTGCGTTCTACAAGTGCCGAATCTTCTACCCAGGACCTTAAGCAGTTTTTCCCTGTCCGGCATGTTGACCTTCATTTTGGAGGCAACCTCGTCCATCGTGTAATATAACGCCGGCGCAAGAGCCTCACCCTTCCATATTTCGAGCCTTGCGGAGACGCGGTCTGAAGTCCCGAACCATGACTCCGTGTTCATCTTTTCGAGTAGCGTTGAGTCATGAAGTGGACCGATCCACATTGGACCAGTAAAATCGGTTCCGCTCTCTCTGTCTGTCCATCTCTCACCGGTCGATCCGACGTAATGTGCATAACCCATGTTCGCTAGTTGTTTCTCTGCTCTTGTGCTACCCATTACCAGTCTGAAGTATATTCTGAAGTAGTGATCGGTAAAGTAGGAGAGCAGCGGTTCTGCGGCTCTATCATAACTCGCCGCCATCCTGACCACATAACCAATTAGATTCCTGAGTCCAGTCTCATGCATGAATGGCCAGCGCTTTGCAATGCAGAGGTACCGCCGCTTACAGCCACGTGCCGATCCGCACAGCATGGCCGCATCTGTTGCTGTTACTGCAAGGTATTTGCCGTTCCTAACGGAAAGAAGTGCAGATGGCAGAAATTCTACGGGTGTACCGAAAGGATCCAGGTCAATAATATCGAACCGCTCCTCCGACATGATTGTTCGTGCATCTCTGTCCGTGACTTTCACGTTGCCAGCGCCTGTTCTGCTGAAGTTCATGCGCATGAGTTCCACTGCAGCGTGATTTGTGTCGTTTGCTGTTATTGAAAGGTCAGTGTTCACTTCGGACGCGATTCGAGCTGATCTGATGCCTGTGGCTGCCATTGCGTCCAGCACCGTATCACCGTTGCGTGCGACAGCGCGGAGGAACGAAATGAAGACATCTCTGTTGAATTCCATCTGTCTGTTGTAGAAGGGTTCCCTCCCTCTGCTGCCTGGTCCTTTCCTGTTGTACTTCTCAGGCACCATGTAGCGGATCTTTCCTTCCGCTATCTCAACCAGGTGCGTGTCACCTGTTACCATAGCTGTCCTTTCATCAGCTTCATTACCTTGTAGGGAAGCAGATTCCTGTTTATTGGTGTCACTTCAAGAATGCGAACATCGTCTCTCTTACGTATGTCCTGAAGAAGCGGGTTCCTCGATTTCTTGTGCAGTGTGAGTATTGCTGCTTTATCAGAGTCCAGCACATTCTTCACTTCATCAACAAATTTCTCGCTTTCAACTTCCAGTTTCCCAACCTCGTCGACGATGATGACATCCGCCTTCTCTTCAGCCTCCACTAGGGCCTTTACTCCCACATCCTCAAGCGCCATCAGATCGACGCCGAATTTTCCATACATGTACCTGGACTCGAAGCCCAGGCTGGCCAGCGTCGCTTTTTCACCGCTCATTTTATTGCGAACAGTGAGCCCAACCCTGCGTTTGTCTTCTATAATCGGCTCGGTTATCATGCCGCCAACTGTCTTTCCTTCCTCTTCAAGCATTTCTACCAGCTTGAGCAGCGTACTTGTCTTGCCTGAACCAGGCAGACCGGTAAGTCCAATTTTGACAGTCTCGGCCATTCAAGAACCTCCCTGACGGATGCACCTGTGTGTGTTGAAGGGATACATTTTTCCAGTCCGGTCAACAGCGACGCCGTGTCGGTTTCGCGCAAGAGTCACATAGCATGCCTAAATGACTGTAATGTCTGATATTTGGCGACAACGATTTTCCAGCGTTCAACGTCGTTCCAAGATGCGGAACGCCTGCATCTTCCTCTCTTCCTGCGTGCTTGAGCAGCCAACCTGAATTGTTCAAAGTGGTAACACCTCTGCGAAAACTGTTCATTCCGAAAATGGCAAAAGAGCCAATCCTGAATTTATCATCGATATGGCAAATATTGAACCAGTCCCCGTTTATATCGTCATTCTGTAATGCTAAAGGATTATTTAAGACAGTGTCAAATTTCTGTTGAAATCTCTTTAAGGTTTCTGTTCAAAATTTCTAAACTGTTTCATCGTTTTAACGACCTCCGTTTCCTGTCAGGATCATATGCAGGTGCGACGGGCTATGCCATTGCGATGTGTCTCATGGGCATCGGCATTGGTCTTCGATGCTACCGCGCGGTTTTTACCAAACTCTGCCTGTACATTGCCTGCACATGGTGTTGGCGACCGGCAGCCGTCCAGAGGTGGCGCTCTGTACAGATGGCGCTCCCATTTACCCGTCTTCATTATTCCTATGGCTGCGGCCGCAACATCAAATCACTTCTGAAAAATAGTCGATAAATGTGCTCAGTTTCATACCATCGTTCCATTTCAGAATCCCGTTACCATCCTGCGTCATTCCTATCTTCGGAAGCCTGCGGAAGAGAAGCGCCTGTATGCCGTTGAGGCCAGCTCCGCTGCTTTCAATGGTGAACAGTCTCCACGGATCCGCCTCGGCATTTTTGAGCCTGTATGCGTATGTAGGTACGAGAGCAGAGTGCTCGCAGATGATCCTCATCCTTGAAGCCTGCTCTGCCAGTTTTTCACTCTTGCTGAACCGGAAAACGTCCGCTGCAGAACTCTTGACCTCTATGGGAAAAGCAAAGTTGCCCCTCACTGCCAGAAGGTCGATTCCAAACGAGCCTGCGGCCTTCACTACAAGGAAGTGCTTCTGCCGCAACTTGAGGTAGGCATTCTTTTGTTCATAGGGAAGGTTCTTTGTCAGCTTTGATAGGAACTTTTCCTCTCCCCCAAGTATGCCCTTGAGTTCCCTCTCGTATAAGTCTCCCATCTGTTCATCGCTTCCTAATGCAATGCGTGCATATAATCTGTCGCAGACGTTGTGTATTATTCACGGAGACAGGCGGCTCCTGTCTCTGGGGAACAGTATGGCCTCCCGAACATTTCCAAGCCCGAGAAAAGTGCTGACGAGCCTGTCGACACCAAGTCCCCAGCCTCCGTGCGGCGGCATGCCGTACCTGAAAGATTTAAGATAGAATTCAAAGCCTGCAGGATCCAGATTCTTTCTCTTCATCCTGGAGACTAGCTCATCGTATCTGTGTTCCCTCACTCCTCCTGAGGCCATTTCGGTGCCGTCATATTCCAGATCGAATGAATAACTGAATTCCGTTCCCTTCTCTTCCATCACGTAGAAGGGCTTTACGGCGGCCGGGTACTTAGTGATGAAATACATCGAATGGCCCCTTTCCTTCATCACCCTGCCAATGAGCTTCTCTCCTTCCGTATCTATGTCTCCTTCCACAGTCTCCTTTCCCTCCGAGCCGAGTATGTCGAGACATTCACTGTATGTCAGCCGGGGAAACGGCGTCTTCGGTAGAATGGGTTGCTCAGCGTCCTCTGTTGCCGTGCTCCGGTACTTCTCAGCTGCACGGCTTATAGCGCTCATCAAAACAGCCTGCAGAGCGTCAAGGACATCGTCCATGGTGTCTATGAACGCCATTTCGGCATCAAATGAAACGAATTCAGATGTGTGCCTGACTGTGTCTGAAAGTTCGGCCCTGTATGCCGACGCTATTTCATACACCCGGTTAAGGCCGGAAGCCATGAGCATCTGCTTGTATAGCTGTGGACTCTGTGCCAAATATGCCTTTCTTCCGAAATAATCGACTTTGAACAGCGTGGCGCCACCCTCTGCACCCTCTGAAACAATCTTGGGCGTGCTCACTTCCACGAATTTCAGTTCGTCCAGTTTCTGTCTAATCAGCTGCAAAATATCCGATCTCGCCCTGAAAATTGCACCACGATCCGCTCTCCTGATATCTATGAATCTGTTGTCCAGCCTTGTCTCCATCTCTGTGGAAACCCTGTCCACAACGCCCATCGGCAGAGGTGTCATGGCGCGCGCAAGCACGGAGGCAGAAGATGGAATTATCTCGAATCCCCTCCCTGATTTCTCGGACTTTCGCAAGGTTCCTCTAATTTCCACGACACTTTCTCTGGAAACCCCTTCAAGCGCAGATATGACTTCTGCAGGCGCCTTCTTTTTCAGTAGCGTCACCTGCACGGAGCCATAGCCGTCCCGGATGAGATAGAATGAAATACCGCCCAAATCCCTAATCTCCTCTACCCAGCCCTTGACTACGACTTCTTGGCCGTCATTCTCAGGCCCGAGCTCCGCCGAGACTTTAAACAGAGACATGCTGCTCACCGCTTAAGCAGCAGATCTAAGTGACATTTATATCCTGTGACACCGGGTCCTATGCAGCGCGCACGAACGACATGCCACGCCAGAGCGCAGGAGATCAGGCAGCCTGTTCACCAGATCACATGAATTCTTCGAATTCTTTCACAAGATCGGGATACTTTTGCCGGATCGCACGCAGTATGTCCAGCGTGGTCATGCGTTTCATGTCCACCTTGGTCATAGCTTCAACAAGTCTGTCAAATGTCCTGTCATCCAGTCTCGAAATCTTCTCTTTCATTAGATAATTTCTGTAGAGGTGGTCTTCCATCTTCTCTCTCCACCCCTTCTCGTAGGCATCCATCATGTGCTGACTGAAGTCATTGAGTTCCACTGCCTTTCCTGCAACCTCGCCTGCAATTCTTCCTGCAACACATGCGTTGTATATGCCACCACCCGTTACCGGATCTATCATTCTCGCCGCATCTCCGACGAGCATGAATCCGGGCAGCGTCGTCTTTTCCAGCGGTGCGCTTATGGAGACGCCACCTGCAATCTCCATGATGGGCTTTCCCTTCCTGAATTCTGGATGGTTTTCTATAAACCTGTCGAGGTACATCTTCGCCTCACCAGGCCCCTTTATCTTGCTTGTCTGTACACCAATGCCCACATTTGCAGTGTCCTCTCCCTTCGGAAACATCCAGATATATCCACCGGGGGCAATATTCCCTATGAAGAAGTCCGTATAGCGCCTGTCTATGTCAACGCCGACCAGCGTATACTCGTAACACGAATCCACGTCCTTGGGCTTCAGATTGGTGTTCAGTCCGGCCCATCTTCCCACCTGCGACTCAAAACCGTCGCAGCCAATGACCACCTTGCTCTTTACGTTGAATTCTTTGCCCATCGACTTTGCCCTTATGCCAGCTATCCGTCCGTCGTCCCTAAGTATGCCAGTTGCCGACGTCTTCACCATAACTTCGGCTCCCTCGGCGGCTGCCTGCTGGGCCAAAGACAGATCAAACACATCCCTGTGTATGACATAGCCGCACTCATTGCCAGCCATGCTTTCATCCACAGTCAGCACCGTCCCGTTGGGTGATATAATCCTGGCACCGTCTACCTCGTTGGCTATCCACTTGCTGCTCGGTTCTATACCCACGTCGTCCAGCCATCTCTTGGCTATGCCCTCACCGCATCTGACCGGTGTACCTATTTCCTGCCTCTTCTCTATAAGAAGTGTTGAGCAGCCTGACCTGGCAGCGTATTTCGCAGCAACGCTCCCGCCAGGCCCGGCGCCTACAACCACAACATCGTATTCCATGTCCATCTTATCTGACGACTCCATCCTGTAGTCATTTGATGTGAATGTTTGTCACTCACACGGCAGGGCTATGCATTCCTTTATTTATAATCCCTCTTAAGTCGGCCTGCTGTGCCTCTGGGCAGGCTGGTTTACAAGGTGTCTTGCTCGAAAGTGAAATAATGCTGATGTCGCATCTGAAAAACGGAATGATTGAATTAAGGGAATTCAGGCCAGAGGATGTGGATCGGGTTTCTGAAATCGTCCAGGTCACGCTCGGTGAGTTTTATCCAAGGTCACTCTATCTAGAGAAATCAAGGCAGTGGTTAGAAGGATTTATGGTTGCCGTCAATGACGGTCAGATCATTGCCATGATTATGGGCGTACTTGAGGGCAGAACCGACTCCAGGGTGCTGATGCTCGCGGTCACCGCTCCTTACACGCATCGCGGCGTCGGCACAATGCTCATGTCTGATTTTTTGAAGAAATCGATTATGCGGGGAGTGGGAAAGATAACACTGGAGGTGCGGAAAAGCAATATTGGAGCCCTGCGTTTCTATAGCAGACTCGGCTTCCAGATTTCCGGAGTGCTGCCAATGTATTATTCAGATATGGAAGACGGCTTCAGAATGGTGAAGGTTCTATGACCTTCAGCCGTATCCCGGCTTATTGTTCTGCTGTGACACTTCGTTCTCATACCAGTATTCATTCCTGCCGTGCTTCTGGGCTGTTGTCATCTCGTCGCTTACGGCTTTGTAGAAGTAACCGTACTTCTCCCTGATCTGTTCCTCTACAGGCTTCGCACGCTTGAGCGCTAGTTTGAGGTGCTTCTCTTCGATATATCTGCTTCCTTCCATTGCAGCTATATCACCTGCCCCCCGCACGATACCGCCAAGTTCTCTCAAGCGGAGCGTCAGAGCATCGTCCTTGCCGTCAATCAGCTTCGCCCGCCTGGACGCCTCGCGGATCAGCTCCATCAACGCTTCTGATGTCGCGTGCGGTATCTTTCCGTCTTTATGAATTTCCTGAGTGACAAACTGCGCTATCTGTGCCCTGTTTTCCTCATTGTCTTTCATCGTCGTTTCCAGCAGAACTTCATAGCCACTCCCTACAATTCTCGACCTCAGCGGGGAAATAATCTGCTGCAGGTCCTGTATGTTGCATGATGCAACCAGAATGAAGTCGCACGGCACGTTGTCGACCCTCACGGCTGCACCGGCGCTCTGTGCATTGTGTCCCTCAATCGGGAATACCTTGTCCTGCATCGCAGTCAGTATGTAGCGCTGCAGCTCCCCGAGGTGCGGCAACTCATCAATGTACAGGACGCCCTCATGAGCCTCGTGTATGGCACCAGGTATGACTCTCTCGTACGGTTGCGTCCCGAGCTGGGCATGGCCGCCGTACGGATCATGTCTGACGTCCCCGAGCAGTTCTGTTTCACTTGAGCCGGCCACCATTATGAAATTGTTCCTTCTGTGAGAAACTATTACCTTGTGTGGGCTCTGCTTCTCCATAGACCTCTTCTTCTCTAGCGCTTTCTGGTCCAGCACCCTGATGCTTTCGCCATATCGCTCGTAGACGACCACTTCCTCCTTGTCGAATCTCTTTCTTGTAGTGGTAATCCTGTCTGAGCCGAGTCCCTGGCCCATGGTCATTTCGAACAGATTTCCGAAAATATCTCCAAACGGGTTTGTCTGGCCCGAAAATGCGTTGAGCAGTTTTGACTTCTGGCACTTGGGGCAGTACACTTCCTTTGGCGATGAATAGGTTCCGCAGCTTCTGCACCTATATCCGAGCCTTTCCGCTACGGTGATAGGTGCCTCGACTGGGTCGATTATCTCTCCGCCAGCATACTCCTTCGTTGTTTTTTCCGTCTCGACGTCTTCTCCGCTCTTGATCTCGACGGTCGGCCTCTCCGGTTTTTCAGGGTTGTGGACAACCCTCAGCTCCTGTGTTGGCGGCGGAAGGTGCAGAGACATCGCTCTTGCAATCATGCTCTTTCCGATGCCAGGTGGGCCGACAAGCAGCAAATTTCTTCTCTGCACTGCTGCAACCCTGGCTAGCGTTACCGCCTCATCCTGCCCTATAACACGTTCGAGCGGATCCTGCGGTATCAGCACTTCCTCAGTCGTGGTTATGCCGGAAATGTTCAATGGCTTTTTTCCCTGCAGATCAGGCCTCGAAGACATTATTTTTCGCCGTCAGTTGATTTCCTCTTTGACCCAGATGCCCACATTCTCTGGTTGCTTCGTTATGCTCCCGAGCTTGCTAGCAACCAGTACCCCTATCTTCTTCTCTGCGGCTATATCTAGTATTCGCTGTGTTATTATGCCGTCGAAAATAACGCTGCTGACCTTTTCCGCTTCCTGATCTCTGAGATTGTTGACCAGTTCCCTGACCGGTACTTCTGCAATCTGGTTTCCAGAAACGTCGACCAGCACCGCTTTTGACGTTCCGGACAGGTTGTTCAGCATTTCCTTGAGATTCTCCTGCACATCGGTCAGGAGTTTCTGAATCTCGATCTTTTTTGCAGGCTCTTCCGAAAACTCCGTGTCGTCGCGCCTCGTCTTTCGTTCCGCAGTTTCAACCTGTCTTGGTTGGTGATTTTCATCTTTCCTCTTGTGAGCATTATCCTTCTCCCTGTGCTCCTGAGATGGCGTGGTCAACCCGTACATTTCCATGTACTGATCCGCAGGCATCTTATTCCTCAGGCACTTCATAATCTGTTTCTGCGTAAGCTCCTCGACTTCCTGGCCCTTCGGGGCCCTCGCGATGAAATCGATGTCTGCCACCTGTATGAGTTCTTTCAGTATCAGTTCGCCGCCGCGGTCGCCATCGACGAACGCGGTGACAACCTTCTCGCGCGATATTTCCTGCACAGATTTCGGTATATTTGTGCCTTCCACCGCGATGGTGTTCTTGATGCCAGATTTGAGGAGATTGATAACGTCGGATCTCCCCTCCACTATGATTACCGCATCGGAATCGGTTGCATTTGGTCCGGCAGGCAGTCTCTCCTTTCCAAAGTATGTCAGTTCCTCGGTTTTTATCGTCTGCCTGACTGCTTCCAGCAGATCCAGTCCGTTGGTCTTGGACTGCTTGCTCATGTGATTAATCAGCTCCTTTGAGCGTTCTATGATCTTGTTCCTCTTTGTTATGCGGACGTCCTCAAGGGATTCAACCACGATTTTTGCCTTGCACGGTCCCACTCTGTCAATTGTCTCCAGTGAGGATGCGAGGATTGCTGTTTCGATCTGGTCGAGACTCGATGGTATTAACACTATTCCCTCGGATTTCCCCATTCTTGAGGAGACTTCCACTTCTATTCTCCCTATTCTCCCGCCCTTCTGCAGGTCCCTGAGATCCAGTTCTTCACCAAGCAGTCCTTCGGTCTGTCCAAATATTGCACCGACAACATCGGGTTTTTCCACAATGCCATCTGCCGTCAGTTTAACCTGTATAAGGTACTTTGTCGTTGACGGATCTATGTTGATATGGTCGTTGTTTGCCATTTGATGTCTCTCCTTTTGATGTATGACGCGTACGGCTCTTTCGGAAAACAATCTGGCCTAGCGTCACTTTTCAGGTCGCATTTGGTTCAAATGATTAAAACCAAGTCGATACGAAATTATGAAAGTCAGTATTGATTCCATAGCCGTTGCCTAAGTTACTGATTATTCCTCCTTTATTAATTCTTTTCTTAATCGGTTGCGGGATGTCGGATGCATTACAAAAGCACCCTGACCCTTCAGATTCCCAGGCTGACCGACGTTTTTCCGATGCGATATGGCCACACCTCCACTATGGTCCCTAATACCTCCCTGCAGCATCCGTTACTACTGTGCAACGCTTCCCGGTCTGCCATTATCAAACAACGATGACTTGACCAGAAAACGGGTGACAATACCTCGTCGAGGCAAGATCTTTTTAGTCTCTGTTACTGCACAAATGGAGCGGACTGGAGGTGGTGCTGAACCACCTACCACAGGGATCCTTTTGGCTCCCGGAAACTTAGATGTACAAATCTCTTCACAGTCGGCCATGTATGCCAAACGCTCCATGCTGATGCGACTCCTGCTGCATAGGTTTACGCGGTAAATAAACACCTTAAGGTGTCTGTAGTGTGAAGAAGGGAAATGAAATATGTGGTTCCACTTCTGCGCTCTACGAACATCTGGAAAATTTTAAGAACAAGGAGTATCTGAACTCCACCGGTATTCTACCAATTTGATGCTCCCTTAGTGTAGAGGCCAATCATGCGGGGCCTTCGACCCCGCGACATGGGTTCAAATCCCATAGGGAGCATTCTGTCTGGAATCATACGTGTATATATTCGATTAAGATCCCTCTTTGTACGCTCCATCAGTCCGCAATGATGTTCTCGTTTGTTGTCAAGCTTGGATCACCGACATATCTTGCGTGCAGCCAAGCTGTCAAATCCTCAACGCCTGTGTCTGATGACAGTTCTCCGTGGCAATTGAATGTTCCAGGAACACATCCATGCTGAAAGGAATGTACATTCAAGCTTTCCGGTTGGACGGACATGGTGTGATGCGCCACTCGAAGCTAGTTATTGTCGGCCATGAAAAGAAAAGGAAGAGGAAATGATGCTCACCGAAAAAGGCACCTACAGGCACGGCTCGGTTACTGTGCTATGCAAACACTTAGGCAAGTGAATAAAGCGATGGCGAGTCAGCTCTGCGCCTGTTCTCCCACGCCGGGTTCATACAACTCCACTTTCACGCAGGTCGGACAGTGATATGGGGTGAATGTCTTAAGCGACTCCGCGAGTTGGTTGAAGTTGCCGAGAAGTCATCCGCCGACTTTGGCGTATCCGCCTGTCCTAAAATTCATCTCTCCTGCGTTCTCCAAACCCCTGTTGCAATTGCTGCAGTTTCTTTCCACCATGTAAATCCATGATGGTAAGTGAGGGTCATGGTAAGAATATTGTTGGATGCAATACAATCGCCAGTTGCTTGTAACCCGTTATTGGTGTCACCGTCATATTCTCACACGACTGCTCACCCCCTGTTTTACAGCTTCGTGAATGCTTTTAGAGACTTTTCTGGCTGCAAGTCAGGCACTGTTCTAACCGGTGCTGGATAGTGGGACATAAGTCCACTATCTTGCAGTCATGTTGAAAAGATTGTGCCATGTGCCCTTGCACATGGCGGCGGTCCTGATTCTGTCCTCCCTTCTCTGATGTATATGCCATCCGGTCGTTCTCTTGTCTGCTGAGAATTCAGACTCCGAATTCTCTCTCCTGTAATATTCGCCGAAGAAATCCATCGGCGACTCCATGAGCCTGCGTATGAGTTCCTTCCATGCAGGCGATCCCCTGATGGTTGTGTTGTTTCTGGGAATGATGAACACCTTTGTGCCTTCGGAGAAGTCGTCGAGCGTGGACTGTGAACCGTAATACTGGTCGAGGCGTATGCTCTCCACGTCCCTCGCTGTGATGCTGAGCATCCTGAGTGCATCACGGTACGCATCCTTCTCAGATTTCATGCTCACGCCGTAGGCGACATAGAGATTGGTTTC